>NZ_JBJOCA010000032.1:0-46949 GCF_045898275.1 Clostridioides sp. GD02404 | reverse complement strand
GTATGCCTCTACCTTGTTACATCTTTTTAATGTTCCATCTGCATTTTTAACAAATTCGCCTTTTATAAAATCAAATAAAAAAGAACCCTTTAGGTCCAGTTCATTTTCGTTATTATTTTTTAATTCTACAGTTTCAAAAGTTTCATTTTGTGGAAATAGGTTTGGCATTTACAACCCTCCCAATTACTACAAATTCAGACCCCATAACAGCTACTAACACATTGTCACCTATACTTATTGGCTTTAATTCTTTTGGAGTTTCTATTTTATGCTTATGTCTATATTCTCCACTTAAAACCTCATCTGAAAAAGCAAAATAATCCTCTTTCAAGGTTAAATTCTCTAATACTAAATAGTCCTGTATTTCATCTTTATAACCATTCACCTTAAGACCATTTGTTGTTATTTCTGCAAGTGAACAACCCATTCCAAAGACTCCATCATTAACACTTTTATTCATTTTTTCTTTTAATATTCTAGCAACTCCATTGAATCTAGCATCAGTCATTGTTATAAAATTTCCTCCTTATATAATCTAAAGTTCCTATATTTAGTTTCATTTTTGGTGTAGAGTCTAATGTATGAGTGACATCTATAACATAGTATTCTCTTCCTTTTAGAGATACCTTGTCACCTGCTCTTATTCTGTTTATGTCTACTGCACAATCTACACTTATTGTTTCTTCACCCGAATTAAACATTGCTTCTGCTGCTTTCTTAGCTTCTTTTGCATTAGTTATCTTTTCATCTTGTTTAATCTTTTGTAGTGTCCCATACTTATCTGAGTCCTTCTTATATGTGCCAATGATAGGTGCTTTTGTATTTTCATCTTTACTCTTACCTAACACTTTTACACTTGTTACTGCATCATTAAAACTACTTGTAAAGTTTGCATCTTCTAATATACTATCTAATTTATATACATTTACGTTGGTACCAAGCTTAAATAATTTCAGCTTATTATCCATTCTTACTCTAAATAAATCTCCACCCTTACTAGCGGTTTCTTTTAAGTCTTTTTTAATCATATCTAGTATATTAGTCTTATGTATTACTTTAGCAAGTTTCTTCCCTGTGTTTGCTAAATTGTAGTAAGGTATATTCCATTGTTTACAGTAATATTCAATTCTCTGTGTTGCTGTATTTTCTTTAAAGCTATATTGTTCTTCTGATTCTTCCATATAGACTGTTCTTTCTCTACAAGATAAGGTCAGTTTTTTACTCTTTTCACTTCTTCTATTTTCCCATACGACTCCATTAAATATAGTTTCTTCTTTTTTACTCTCATACGCAATGTCAATTAGAATTATTTTATCACCTTTTTTAATTCCTATATCTTGAAGTTGCTTAGGTTCTACTAATGATACATCCATCTTATATGCAACTCCGTCTATAGCTTCACTTAATGTTATTCCCTCGTTAAAATTTGCAATATCATATTTTCCATTTAATATTATTTTCATTTGCTAGGTATCACCAACTTTTGTCCTTTTTTTATTACATTTGGATTTTTACCAATAACTTTTTTATTTTCGAGGATATTATAAATCTCTTTCCACCTTGAACCTTTACCTAAAAATTTCTTTGCAATGCTCCACAATGTATCTTTAGATGTAACTGTATATATTTTAGATTTAGTTTGAGTATTAGGTCTATTGTCTTTTAAATCTGTTTTAGTATTACTTTTAGTTTCTTTTTTTAATGTCTCTATCTTCAATTCTCTATAAGTTCTAAATGTTATCTCAATGTCTCTATCTTCTTCTCTTCCTGCTGTTTGAGTATTGCTAAAACTAGATATTGTAACTAACCCATTGTAGCCAAAACCAGTCATTATAAGTCTTAGAGGTTCGGTTTGGTCTACCCATTTTTCAAGCATTGCAACTATTTCAATTGGATTTTTTAACTCACTGTATCTACAATAAGAAGCATCATATAAGTTTGGTAAGAAGGTTTTGAATGATATTTCTCTTATCTTCTCTCCTTCTTTTTTAATGTCAAATTCACCTAAATTCACTATATCAACAGTTTCAAATCTTTTTTCTTTTTTAATAGATAAAGAATCTTGTGGAGTAACCGGAAAATGGAAATCTATTTTTTCTTTTTCATTTTTTAGATATATGTCTATTACCAATTTATCACTTCCTTTCTAAAATGTTTTTTGACACTACACCGCAGTCTCCTTACCATATATTCACCTTCTTTGATTTTTTGTATAAAAAAACACCTACATGTTTGTAAGTGATTACTGTATTTACAGTTTTACAATTAAATTTATTCATTAATTTAGATTCATCATTATTTTGTATAAAAAATTTCATCTTTTTATTGACTATAAAAAATATTATAGGTAATATTTTTTATAATTTGTGGTATAATAAAAGCAAGGAAATAATAATTTACTTTATACAAGAGTAGCTATTTCCATCAAAATCGATTTAAAGAATTACTTTTTTAAACCACTCTTATTGGCGTTTGAGTGGTTTTTTATTTTATCATACATGAAAGCTGATATAACACCAGCTAGTATACTCAATAAAAAATTTATCACCATATCGTTCCACCTCCTTCCGTTATGGAATTTGGCGTTTAATATGGAAATAGCCACTCTTAGCACTTTTCAATTATTATTTTCCTTGCTACAATTATTATAGCACATAATTCTTACATATTTTTCCTATTTATTACTTTTTTCATTATAATCACATCCTTTCAATAAAAAAACACCTACTATTTAAGTAAGTGTTTTTAGTATTTTTAATTTTAAATCCGCATAGTTAATATAAAACGTTGTCAAATAAAAATATTTTTACTGAGTATGAAAGCTTTACATACCACTTAGTTAATATAAAATGGATTCTCTTAAAAAGAAACTTTCTACAAAAATAACCTTTACATACCACATAGTTAATATAAAACATTATGATACAGAAGAAATTTGTGCATGGATTAAAACCTTACATACCACATAGTTAATATAAAACAAGTTAAGAGAGTAGCAACAAAATCACTAGGAGGTCACTTTACATACCACATGGTTAATATAAAACAATGTAGGGTAACTATGTCCATTTTCCAAAGCCTTTCTTTACATACCACATAGTTAATATAAAACCAAATATTATTATAACATAAATAATTGATAGGAGTGCTTTACATACCACATAGTTAATATAAAACTTCAATTCTATTAACTTTCATTAAATCTAATTTATCTCTTTACATACCACATAGTTAATATAAAACTGATGTTTCAAATTTTAGAATGATAAGCTTTGATTTCTTTACATACCACATAGTTAATATAAAACTTCCTTGTATTTATGATGCTACTTTTAATATTTTTCACTTTACATACCACATAGTTAATATAAAACTTCAAAATATAAAATTATGGGAGATATTTATAATGACTTTACATACCACATAGTTAATATAAAACATGACAAAAAGCTTGCTAGTGCTGATGTGTCTAATTACTTTACATACCACATAGTTAATATAAAACCCCAAAATAAACTTAGCATTTCCAATACTTACACATATATAACTTTCTCAAATTTGCAGTGAACCATGAGTAGTGCAGTTGATAACACTTATCACACATACTCAATGCCTTACATTGCAACTGTTAAAATCTACTTTATCACAAATATTGCTCACTGCAAAATTTCTATATTTTTATTATATCATAAAATTCAAACTATAAAATTAAAATGGAATAATTTATCAATTTAAGAGCACCTACATATTTGTAATTGCTTACTATATTATCTATTCTAATAATACCTTTTTCTTTTTATTATATTCTTCCTGTGTAATTGCACCTGAGTCTAACAACTCTTTTAGTTTCTTTATTCTATCTAGTGGGTCAATTCCACTGTTTCGAATATAATTATTATCATTGTTTTTTTCTTGTCGTAGCTTTTCTTCTTCTTTAGTTTCAACCTCTTCTTCTCGAAAATATATATTTTCAACTTCATCTACATTATTTCGAATTTTGCTAAAATCTTGAATCCTAAAATGATTCAATATACCACCATCATCTTTTGAATAAAAATCAAAATAGACTGTATCTATTTTAAATTTTTTCACCTCATTAACTATTTCTTTTATAAATTTTTTACACTCACCTAAATCTTTAAATTTTTCGTTTTGCAAACTTAAATCAACAAGCATCCTCCCTCTACCTTTACTGACTTCTAACTCATAACGAGAACCTTTATATTCTTGAGGTATTAATGGTTCTAACTTGGCTTTCAAATCTTCTTCACTTATTTCTATACCATATTTTTCTTCTTTTTCCTTTTTCCTTCTTTCATCCTCTTCTCTATTTGCTCTTTGCCATTCTTCTTCTTTAGCTTTTTCCTCTTTCACTCTTTGCTCTTCTCTAATAGCCATCTTCTCTTCTGTATATGGGCTTATATCTTCCCAAACTGCATATAAATATATTGTAAAAATAAGAAACATATAAGATATAATACACATAACTCTTTGTTTTTTTCTAACAAAATAAATAATTATTAATGATGCCAAAAGTACTAAACTTCCTGGCATAAACCCTATAAAAATAACTATTCCTAATAACATTAATATTATTGCTACTATTATCGCTGACATAATAAAATCCCCCACAAATTACTCATCTCACTCAATATTATAGCATAATTTGGTAAAACAAAAGCACCTACCATTTAAGTAAGTACTTTCTTATTTACAGTTTTTACAATTAGATTTATTCATTAATTTAGATTCATTATCATTGTTTATAAAAATTAACATTAATTAATGTCAAAACTGACAATAATTAATGTTAAAATTTTTTTATTGTGGTATAATAAAAGCAAGAAGAACTACAATCTATTTTGCATTAGAGTGAAGTTCGTAAATTAGTGTTTCCTTTTGAACTTAAACGAAAAGTTAAGCTCAACGTCTAAGTCACTCTCTTGCACAGAGTGGCTTTTTACTTTTTTGATAAATATACAAACTATGTAGCCTATTAGAGTAGCTGTTAAGCTAGCTAATACGCCAATCAAAAAATTATCCATACATACACACCTCCCTTCTATACGTTGGGAGGATAATCTTTTGTATGAACTCCACTCTATAAATTGTAGATTACATCTTCTTGCTTACAATTATTATAGCACATAATTCTTACATATTTTTCCCATATATTACTTTTTTCATTATAATCACATCCTCTCAATAAAAAAACACCTACTATTTAAGTAAGTGTTTTTAGTATTTTTAATTTTAAGCCCATATAGTTAATATAAAACTGCATCTTTTTATCTAAGTGATTTATTAAAACATTTCTTTACATACCACATAGTTAATATAAAACTACTCATGTTTTAGAAGAAATGGACAAAGAGGCTTCTGACAATTTAAGCAAAATGTTATTTAAATAAAAAAACTGACTGTCAGTTAAATGTCAGTTAAACCCATAAAAGTAGGTTTTGTCAGTTAAATGTCAGTCAGTCACCTTATACTCTTTTAGTCCAAATACCTGTAAAAATGCACATTTTAGTGTTTATTAATACTTGTTAATATATAAATATTATTTATAAATCGAATAATATCTATAATTATTTTTATCTTTATATTCTGGAGAAAAAATCCCTATTTTATCATAAAAAATTAATGTCTGTTTAGATATTCCACACAACTTTGCAAATTCTCCTGTGGTGAAATACTGTTTTTCCAAGGGTTATACACTCCTTTTCGTTTTGTTGTCTATATAGTTACTATATTCTTTATTATTGGCTAAATCAAGTAATTCTTATTTATTTTTTATCATCTTAAATGATGAATTATCAAACACTTTACTAAATTTTTAATTATACACTTTATTGCTCACTAAAAAAGGTAGCAACTATTTATAGATTCTACCTTTATGTACTCAACATTATGTTTTATTTTGATTATATCAACGGTTTCAATATTATAATTAAATGCATAAAGTTTCTTTAAAAATAAGCTAAACAAACATAAATTACAAATTTGATTGGTATCAATTGTCTATTTTTAAAATATCTAAAATCTCACTTGCTATTTGTGGCTTTCCAAAAAAATATCCTTGTATGTAATCTGGTTGCATTTGTTTAACTAAATCATACTCTTCTCTTGTTTCCACTCCCTCTAAACAAACTTTTATTCCTACATCGTGACAAATTGCAACAATAAAATGTATAAATGTGGCATCAAACTTACTTTTTAATATGTCTTTAACAAAGACTCTATCAATCTTCACTATATCTATTGGTGCAAATTTTAAAACTTCTAATGATGAATATCCTGTACCAAAATCATCCATAGCAATACGAATGCCTAATTCTTGTAAAACTTTAAACTTATATTGTAAAATACTCATATTCTGTACTGTATGGCTTTCAGTTAATTCTAAAACAAGATTTTTATAAGGAAAATTTTCTTCATCTATAATTTTTATTATATCTTCAATAAATGTATCCTCTAATATTTGAACGGCTGAAATATTTACACTCACTGTAAAAAATGGATAATCAACAATCCATTCTCCACAAGTACGTAATGCCATCCGAAGTACCCATGCTCCTACAGTATTTATCATATCATTTTCTTCTAAAATTGGAATAAATTCTAAAGGAGAAATTGCTTTACCTTCACTATTAGTCCATCTTAAAAGTACTTCTACACCTATTATATTATGGCTTTGTGTATCTACTTGTGGCTGAAATCTAAGACTAAATCCCCTAAAATTATCATTGATTGATGCTTTCAACTCCCACATCATTGCTACAGAGTACATTTTATTTTTTAATATTTTTTCAGAGAAAAAAACAATTCTATTCTTACCATGATCTTTAGCATACTGTAAAGAATAGCTAGCATATTTACTAAGTTCTTTTACTGTATCTCCATGTTTTGGATATATAACACACCCAGCAGAAATTGTTATATTTAATCCATATTTTCTCCATAGGTGAAGATGTATAATTAAATTTTGTATTTGTTCATATAAAAGTTGAATCTCTTTTTCCTCAACATTATCAACGAGAATTCCCAGTTCATCACCATCAAGTTTATAAAGTTCAGCATTACCTGGTAAAATAGATTGTATAGATTGTGCTAAAGTTTTTATTATATTATCTCCAAAATCTCTATCATACATCTCATTAACATTTTTAAAATCATCGATATTCAATAATACTATACATAATTTTTCAATCATCGGATTTGAAAGTTTATCTTCAAACACACTCATAAATTCATAGTAATTCAACAGTTGTGTTAATGGGTCAATCTTATTTTGTTTCCCTAACTGTGTCATTATTCCTGCAAAAATACTTGGTTCTCCAAACTCATCACGCATTAATTGTCCTCTACATCTTAACCAAATATATTCTCCACTGCGATTTTTAGCCCGGAATTCCACTGAGTGATAATCCATATTATTTTTACCTATTTCCATATTTGACTTATAAAAACGGTCCCAGTCTTCTGGATGTACAATGCTCTTCCAGTAAATAATTGGACTTTCTACAATTTCTCCTGGCAAATCAAATAATTCAACTTGTGATGGTGAATATCGAAATACTCCTGTTTTCATATTACAAATATATATATATTCATCTGTACCTCTAATCAAAGCATCATAAAGTAATGTAGAATCATAATCAAATTTACTTCTTAAGGCATTAAAATCTTCAAGATAATCTCTTTCTTCTTTATTATTTGATATTTGATAAAATTCTTCAACTTTACCTTGCTCATTTAAGCTTTTGGAATTTGTAATATCTATAGATTGGTGTATATGAACAACTGTACCATCTTGCCATGAAATTAGACTATCATAATTTTCAAAAACTTGATTTAACTTATTACATTTTTCATACCACTTTATTAATGTTCCTTTTTTATTATTCTTTAACAGCTCTAAAACTTTACAAAAACTACATGGGGCATTTTTTTCAGTATATAATACCTCCCAACAAACTTTTCCTTCTGGAGCTGAAATATTATATTCTTTTTTCATGTTTTCATTCATGAAAATAATTTTATCAGTATGAATATCTGTAATATATATATTAATCTGTAGCTGATTTAATATAACCTCAAGATTATGTTTGTTCATATACTTACCTCCTTCATCATTGCTATTATTTATAACCACATTCCTAGAATTATTTTTATTACAGAGGATTTATTTGTCATTTATATATACATTAAATATACAATTTAATAAAAAAACTTATTACTTCATATTTTAGATTATAGTTGATAAAAAAAAATACATCAATATCATATTGTCAATTTGAACAAGATTATTGTATATAATGCTTATCAGCCTTATATTAAATTTTACTGCTGTATTTATCTTTATAAAATTAGATATAAGAAATAAACTGTATGTTTTTTATTACTTTAAAATTTAAGATAATAAAAAATAATATTAATAATATAAAGTAAAAAAGATTTTTTTTAGAAATAGATGAAATTATTTTCATTATATATTGCAAATAAAAAAAATTTATATTTAATAAATATCATAATTTTTTTACTTATATTTTATTTTATTAAAATAATTCATCTTTCATATACATTATATAAATGTCTTTATTTTATTATTTTTACAAGGGTATTATTTTAATAATTTTCAAAGTCAACTACACCTCCAGCAAAATAATACAACATAAATAAAAGTATATTTACTCAACTTTCATATAATTATTTGTCAATCTTTCATTTAAATGGTAAAATATCCATGGATGGTATCTTGTTATGAGAACTATACTTTAAATGTTTTTAATTATTTTGTCTTATGTAACTCATATCTTCATGAATGAGATTGGAAATTAAGATGTTGTATCACAAAGTGGAGGTGGTACTATTAAAATAGGATTTATTGGTTCCGGAAAAGTTGGTACATCTTTGGCAAATTATTTTTTGTCAAAGGCTTATTATGTAACAGGTTTTTATGGAAGAAATCAATTATCTTTACTAGAATCAACAAATTTAACAAAAACAAAAATTTACAGTAACTTGAAAGACATTATTGATGAAAACGATATATTATTTATTACAACATCAGATGACTCTATTGAAATTATAGACAAAAAACTTTCCAAATTTAATTTAAAACATAAATATATTTGCCACACAAGTGGCTCTTTAAAATCTAGTATATTGTTCTGTTCAAAAAAAGCAGGTGCATTAATTTATTCTATCCATCCTATATTTGCATTTTCCAATAAGAATACTGATATAAAAAAAATGAAAGACATTTGTTTTTCCATAGAAGGTGATAATGAAAAAGATGATTTATTTATTCAAGATTTTATAAATAGCTTGGGTAATCAATTCTTTATAAGAGATAAAAATACTTCATCCACTTATCATTTAGCTAATGTTTTAGTTTCAAATTTAGTGTTATCTTTACTAAATGTAGGTGTAAATTACTTTATCAAATTGGGTTTATCTGAGGAAGAAGCTTTAAAAGCTATAAATCCTTTAGTCAAAATAAATATAGAAAATATACTTGATAATGGATTTTCTAAAGCCCTTACTGGACCTATTGTCCGTGGGGATATAACACCAATAAAAAAACATTTATCAGCATTAGATAAGAAAGATGAAGATATTTACAAAATTCTGTCCTTAAATCTACTAAAAATAATAGCCTTGGAAAATGAAGATTCATTAAAATGTACAAAAAGTATTTCTACAGAAAACGCAGTTGAAAATTTAATAAGTAAATCTGAAAAATACAAAGAGATTTACAAAATTTTAGGAGGAAAAAACGATGAAAAATACTATACTGACTTTTAAAAATGCTAAAAGTAAAGGAAAAAAGTTATCTATGCTTACTGCTTATGATTATTCAATGGCAAAACTAATGGATGAATGTAATATAAATGGTATTTTAATAGGAGATTCATTAGGAATGGTCATAAAAGGTGAAGAAAACACTCTATCTGTTACTATAGATGAAATTATATATCATACAAAAGCTGTGAAAAATGGTGTGAAAAATGCCTTAATAGTAAGTGATATGCCATTTCTATCTTACCATGTTTCTATCGAAGATGCTGTGAAAAATGCTGGTAGACTTGTAAAAGAAGGCGGGGCACATGCTGTAAAGTTAGAAGGAGGTTCAAACGTTATAGAACAAATAAAGAGCATTGTAAATGCTCAAATACCTGTAATGGGTCATTTAGGACTAACACCTCAATCTGTAAATTCATTTGGCGGATTTAAAGTTCAAGGAAATACTAGTGAAACAGCAAAACAACTTATTGAAGACGCTAAATCAATAGAAAAAGCAGGAGCATTCTCTATTGTGCTTGAAGGCGTTCCTGCTAAAATAGCTGAGATGGTAACTAATTCTATTTCAATTCCTACAATAGGGATAGGAGCAGGAATTAATTGTGATGGTCAAATTTTAGTTTATCAAGATATGTTGGGGATGTTTGGAGATTTTGTACCTAAATTTGTAAAACAATATGCTAATATAGGAGATATAATGAAAGATTCAATTAAAAATTACATACTAGAAGTTGAAACTGGTGCCTTTCCACAAGAAAAACATAGCTTTTCAATAAATGAATCTGAATTAGAAAAATTATACTAAGATTAAGGATGGTACAAAATGCTTATAAAGGAAATAGAATCACTAAGAAATGTAATTAAAGATTGGAAAAAATCTGGCTATTCTATAGGGCTTGTTCCTACCATGGGATTTTTACATGAAGGACATCAAAGCCTTATTAAAAAAGCTGTAAAAGAAAATGATAAAGTAGTAGTTAGTGTATTTGTAAATCCAACTCAATTTGGACCTAATGAAGATTTTAATAGCTACCCAAGAGATATAGAAAAAGATTTTAAATACTGTATGGATAGTGGTGCATCAGTAGTTTTTAATCCATCATCAGAAGAAATGTATTTAAAAGGCAACTGTACTACCATAAGTGTATCTGGACTTACAGATTTTCTTTGTGGTTCTAAGAGACCAGTTCATTTTGGAGGTGTCTGCCTGGTTGTTTCAAAATTTCTAAATATAGTAACTCCTGATAAAGCTTATTTTGGAGAAAAAGATGCTCAACAATTAGCAGTAATTAAAAGGATGGTCAAGGATTTGAATATAGGTACAGAGATAATAGGCTGTCCTATAGTTCGTGAAAAGGATGGTTTAGCAAAAAGCTCGAGAAATACATATCTTTCAAAAAAAGAAAGAAAATCAGCTTTGATTTTAAATAAAAGTCTGAATCTCGTAAAAAAAGAGTTAATGAATGGAACTTTAGACGTAAAAAAATTAGAAAATTTAATAATATCTACCATAAACGCTGAACCCTTAGCAAAAATAGATTATGTTGAAATTGTAGACAGTAATACATTACAACCAGTTAAAGAAATAGAAGATTCTATACTTGTGGCAATTGCTGTATTTATAGGAAAAACTAGATTAATTGACAATTTTACATTTGAATTAAACATATAAACATGCTATTACAAAATATTTTGTTATAAAATTCTACTTATTAAAATAGGTAAGAAGTATATTATATAAGATACTCCTTACCTATTTCTAATTATTCATTAATTCAAGTAATAATTTTCATTATAGTTTTTTTATTTTGTGACGAAAGAAAAGGTTTAAAAACATTAACGTCTACTAAATATTTTTTAGTTTGACACAGTAAACATCTTTAATCATCAAACCACTCAGCAGATGATTTATTGAAATAATGGGGCGAAAACTCTATGACTTTGTAATCTTGCACACCAAAAGCTTTAAGAGGTTCATTAAATAAATACTCTTCCAATTTTTCAATTGATTCTGACTTCATAATAAACAATCCTCCACTCATATCTGTTTTAAGTGTAGACATCAAGATTAAGCCATCATCTATCGCTTTTTGAGTATAAGACATGTGCTTTTTCATAATTTTTTCATCAGTTAAATTTGAATCTTTTATAATGCCTTCAATAACAAAATATTTCATACTCTACATTACTCCTTTATCCTATATTGAATCAATACTTTATTATTAGTATGGGTTTACTTAAAAAATAAATACCCTTTATTTTCTATTGTCTCTATGACATTATTCAATACATTCATTACAATTCCCTCTTAAATCTTCAACCACAGTCCATTGAAAAACAATTACTCATAGATTATAATATAAACTACAAATGTGCATGATACTTAACATTCAATATATTATATAATAATTGTTTCAATTTCTAGTGAAAATACCATATATCTGTAAAATACGTACTGGTTACATTCATAATGTAGTTTTTGATTTTTACAGAACAAGTGACACATTGTCTGAAAATACTCATTGCATTTCACAATATAAAAAATAAGTTATTATTAATTAAGAGATTAATTTATTATATATAAGGAGGATAAAAAATTATGAATAGTGGTGTAGTAAAATCTGAGAAAAGTATAAATTTAGAAAAAGTAAGAGTTACAGCAGAACAATATTATCGTAATGGTGACTTTTATTGTTCAGAAGCAGTCGTTAAAGTTATAAAAGATGAGTTTGAATTGGATATAACAGATGAAATTATATCTATGGCATCAGGATTTCCTGTTGGAATAGGAGGATCAGGATGTACATGTGGAGCTATAACTGGTGGCATAATGGCTTTAGGATTATTCTTTGGTAGAAGTGAAGCTAAAGATGAAAAAGTAAATAAGGCTATGGAGCTATCAAAAGAATTGCATGATTTTTTTAAAGGAAAAAATAATTCTTTATGTTGTAGAATTCTTACAAAAGGAATGACACTTGGAACAAAGGAACATATAGACCAATGTATATTATTTACAGGTCAAGTTGCTGAGGAAACAGCAAGAATAATTTCTAGAGAGCTAAATTATAAACTTAAATAACTTATTTTCTTAAATTCGACATATGATATGTAAGAATGCTTTTGACTATTAGGATTTTCAATAATAGTATCATCTGAATTGTGACATTGTTTCAAAAATAAAATACAGTCTCTTGATGATTTAATAATATAAATAAACAAAATTACTAGTATTTTACATAAATAATAATTATCCATTATTAAGTGTGAAATAAGGTGTCTCAAAATAAACTTTTTAGTCCATGAGGCACTCTTTTTTATATGAAAGTAAATATATTTTCATCATTTCAGGAATAAAAATAGGCTTATCTCCATTTTGATCCAACCTTTTTAACTTTATAATTCATTAGATTAAAATCTTCTTAAATTACTAATTCTTCTTTAAGCTTACTTATTGTTAGTTCTATTAATTAAAAAAATAAGTTTGACAGACCAGTAATTTATTATTTTCAAAGAAAAAATATAGTTATAAAAAGACAATTTTAAATATAGTTTTGTCTAACATAAAATAGTTAAAATTCTTAACAACTAAAAGTAACTTTGTATAAAGAAAACTCTACCATAAACTTTCTTATTAATACTAATTTGTATTGTATGATTTTCTAATAAATTTTGATATAATGAGTTTTAAGATTAAGTAGTTATAACTAAGACGAGGGAGATAAAAATATGTACAAAAATTTGAAATTATTAATTATTACTTTACTTACATTGGCATTATTTACTGGTTGTAGCTCTGGTAAAAATGAAACATCAGAAGAAAAACCAATTCAAATTGCTTTAACACAAGATATGTTATCATTTGATCCAATGATGACTTCTGACATTTTCTCAGAAGCTATTCTCAGAAATATATACACAACATTGTACGATTTTGATGATAATCTACAATTAAGAAAATTACTTGTTAAAAGTGAAAAAAGGATAGATGATTATACTTGGAAATTTGAAATTCAAGATAATGTTAAATTTCATGATGGTTCTTCTTTGACAGCAGAAGATGTTGTATTTAGTATTCAACGTGCTATGCTTGGAGGAAGAACAAAAAAGGCTCTTGAAATTTTAGAAAGTATAAAAAAGATAAATGATACTACATTTGAAATTGTTACAAATGAACCTTACTCTGAATTACCTTCATTATTTGCCAAAGCAGAAACCTCTATAGTTTCAAAAAATGTAGTTGAATCTAAAGGATATGATTTTTCCAAACCAATTGGTTGTGGCCCATTTAAACTTATTGAAAGAATAGAAAATAAAAAAATCTCATTAGAGCGATTTGATGATTATTATTTGGAAAAGGTAAAATCTAAGTATCTCAATTTTTTAGTTATTGTTACAGAGCAAGATAGAACTACAGCTCTGTTAGATGGAGATGTTGATATATTATTTAGTGTTTCTGCATATGATTGTGACAAATTGAAATTATCTGACAATGTTACATTATTACAATCTCCTTCATCCAAAATTGAGTATTTATCACTTAACACAAAGTTTCCACCTTTTGATAATCAAAAAATACGTTTAGCTATGAGTTATGCAATCGATAGACAAAAAATTACTGATAGTATATATCATGGCTACAGTATACCTTCTGTAAGTTTAATACCTAAAGGTATTATGGGATATAAAGAACCTGAAATTACATATAATCCAGAAGAAGCAAAACGATTATTAAAAGAATCTGGCTATGAAAACACGTTAGAATTAAATGTAATAACCATAAATACAATCAGAAAAAATACATTAGAACTTATTAAATTAGATTTAGCTAAAGTAGGTATTAAATTAAATTATAATTTAGTTACTATGCAGGAAGCTGCAAATATGATGAATGAGGGTAAACATGAATCTATTCTAGTTGGTTGGGCATTTAATAATGATCCAAATGGTGTGCTTCCAGTTTTATTGGGAACTAATAGTGGTAAGACTCAAAATTCAAGTAATTACAGTAATCCTGTAGTAGATAAATTGCTAGCAGATGCTCGAAAAGAAGATGATAAAAAAAAGAAACAAGATATATATGAAAAAGTAAACTCTATAGTCACTCAAGATTCCCCTATTATCATATTACAAAATCCAATGGTATTAAGTGCTGCCTTAAATGATATAAAAGGAATCCATATAAATCCTCAAGGATTAATTCAATACAATTCAATTTATCGTGAGTCAAAGTAATTATAGGATATGTTTCTATAGTATCAAATTTCTCATACCATTCTTCAACACATAGTTCATTATGTATCGATTGGAACTTTAGCCCAGACTGATTTAATCTAGTCTGGGCAGTATATGTAGCATACATTTTAATTTTTGATTTTTCTAAATATAATTTATTTGATGCTTGCCTTTAATTGTCGCTTTACTCGATACATAGATTCATCTGCCTGTTTTAATAATTCTTCAAATGTTGATGTTGAATCACTATCCCATGTTGCTTTTCCTACACTAGCAGAAATAATAAATTGTTCTTCTTCATATTCATATTTATAAATTAGTTTTTCTTCAATCTTTGACTTTACATCAGTTAAATCATTTTCTGAAGTAATAGGAAGCAAAACTATAAACTCATCCCCACCTAATCTTGAAACAATTCCGTAATCCTTAACAATTGATAATAAATCATTTCCTATCTGAATAAGAAGCCTGTCTCCTTCACTATGTCCAAAGCGATCATTTACCAACTTGAAATAATTCATATCTGCAAATAAAATTCCATACATTTTACTTCTGTTATTTTCTAAACCATCATGAACATAATCCATAAGGCCAAGTCTATTATATAACCCTGTTAAAGAATCTCTCCTAGCTTGTTTATTAGATTCAATTTCTTGCTTTTTAAATCCACTAATATCACGTAACTGTATAAATAAACGAGAAAGTCTACTATCCTCATATAAAGGTACAATAACTACATGAAACCATCTTTGATTCAGATGTGAAGTATAGACTTCTACCTCAACTGATGTTGCAAGGTGTTTATCCCTCATATTTTCAAAAATACTACGTAATTTGTTTTCATCTTCTTTACAAAAGCATTTTACAAAATTTTCTATAACACAATCATTTTCATCTAATTCAATTCTATTCAACAATTCAGTAAAATTTTCTTTATTACTATAAATCTTTTGTTCCTTTACATCGATATCAATATTAATGTCTCTCATATCATTTGATTGATATAACTGATAAATCCCCTTAAAGTTGTGCTGAGCTAATGATACCGTATTCATCAACTCAAAAAATTTCTTTCTTAGATACTTTGTTTCATAATATCCTGCATTCTTTTCATTATCCAAAATTTCTCTATCTAAATTATTCTGATATTCATCCATAACTTTGATTAAACTTATTATTGGTTTAACTACTCTATTTGTAAAATAAAATGCCAACAAAATATCTGCAATAAATATAAATGTAATGATTATAATATAAATATAAATAAATTGATTTGTAAAATTATAAATTAAACTATCCTCCACTAGAATTACTAAATACCAAGGAGTATTATGAATTGATTTATAATATCCAAAGGTATTTTCTTCTCCTATTTTTGATTCAATTTGTCCAAAAGAATTCTTCGAAAAGTCATCTTCAATCTTAATGATTTGATTATCTTCACTATGATAATAACCTTTATAATTAATAGTTTCACCATTCTTTCTACAAATATAAGTTGCAGTATCACTTATATCGTAATAACTGCTAATAATCTTAAATATAAAAGATTCATTGTAAACTGAAATCATGCTTCCTATATATTCACCATTAATCCAGACTGGAGTCAAAATTCCCAAACTATATGAATTTTGTGATAGATTAAATTCTAATACTTTTTGTTTTTCATCTTCTATTTTATTTGGTACCTGATTATAAATCTTATCAACTATTATTTTTTCACCTGTACTGTAAATCAATTTATTATCCTTATCTATCATGATACTAGCCATAATTTTATCTTCAGTAATATCTAGATAGGAGGTAAAAGCTTCTATTAAATACTCTTTGTTTTTATTTTCATTATATTTATTCAACGTTTTTTTAGCAAAACTACTATTATAAATTATATCTGACTCAATTGTTTGAGATATATAATCTCCTTGTACATTTATACTTTCATTTAAATTATTTGCATAAGTTTTTTTTGATAGTTCAAAACCACTTTTATATAATAAAACTGAAACAATCATAATAGGTATTAATGTTAATACAATAAAAGCTAATCTGAGTGCATTTTTTAGTTTCATATATTTTATCATTCCTTTCACTTTGGTCAAGCACAAACATGTATGAAAATGTTGTTCTTCTCTAATCTTTATTTTATAATCCTTGTATGGAATATTACTATTCTATAAATTACAGGAATTATTTTCACACCCAAATAGATATACCCTCAACTTTTCAAGTATAAAAAAGAGGGGCATTAAACTTGGGTTCTTTATTATTTTGTACTAAGCCATGTTTATTTAGCTAAAGGATGATAGTTATTGTTTCTATTCCTATTTATTTTAGGGTAGTGATACCTATTATAAAACTTACTTATCCCCTCTATTGTGGCCTTGATGCATACTAAAATTTTACAGTTACAACTGTCATCATCACTAATTATACTGAAATTTCTGAATATATCCAAAAATCTTTTTCAGCTACCAATTCTAGTATTCCAGTTTTCCTCCAAAAAGTTTTCAATAATTTTGTCAACTTATTCATTATTATTTAGATTAACTCATGTTAAAATACTATTGTATTTATTTTTAATAATTTACATACTACTAACAATAAAATAGCTTATAAACCCAAATTACACTCAACCTAAAACCATATTATATAATAAAAATATTTTTTATATCTTAAAATCTATTTTATTTTTCAAATTTTATCTCAACTTGTTTTTAGTAATTTATACAATGAATTTATTGTTGTTTCAAAGTTAAATATATTATAGCAAATTATATGTAAAATGTCATAAATTAATTAATCCAATGATTTTTTTATAACATAGTAATATAATTATATCTAATATATTATTCTTTTTGAAGTTTTACCCATAATTTAGTAAACTCACGCTTTTATTGTTTTTTATAGTGTAATTAGTATAAAATATTTTTTAAATAATAATAATTTCTCATGCCTTAATTAATGAGAGTTTTAAACAAAAAATATATAATTCACTTAAAATCTAAGTATAAATTTATTAAAAAGAAAAATAAGTAACCTAAATCCTCTTTTTTTACAACTTAAAATTGAATCATTGGTATACTTTAATATTTACTTGCCTCATTATTATAAGTAATATACTGACACTTACTAAACAACTAAATTGTATGCCCAATAAATCTTTAAATCTTTTTTTAAAAAAACAGATAACAAAAATTATTATATAGTTGTCTTTATGTTTATTTATAAAATACTTCTTTTGATTATTTTTGCCTAAATAACAGTCCTTTAAATACTATAGCTTAGTGAAAAGCAGTTCTAAAATTTAGTTAATTTATCCCTAATATACATAAATTTAAATATTAGGAATAAAGTATTATAAATAAGATACTTTCTAAAGGGAGGAAATTATGATAGATAATCAAAAGTATGCTATTTTATCACTAGAATTACATTTATTTTTTGCAAGAATTATGAAAGAACATTCTCTTTTTCTAGAGGCAGGATTTACACATAAAGATTATAATCTTGCTATGGAAGCTGACCACTATAAAAAACAATTTGAAGATTTATTATCATATACTGTTAGTGCTAGTAATGGTATAATTAGACCTGATATATTATATTCAGAAGAGATTGTAACTACTCTTACATTGAATGCAGAACAAAAAACTGAAGAACTTACAGGAATAGAAATAAATCAAAACTTAACTACAAGAGAATTAAACCTACAAAGTGGTGTAAACCCACAGGTTGGTCAAGATTTAGTAGACTATGTAGCTCAGCTTAACTCTGATGCAATAAGATTACTTGATGGACTTATTAATTTAAAAGAAAGGGTTTTAGATGGAGTACTATCGTGCACCTTGTTCACTTCAAACTATCCATTACTTATTGAACATATAATACATGAAGCAAACTTGTATCGTTCCTATGTAATTGACCTTGAAAATAAAGTAGATATTGATTTAAAAAATTTCAAAGAAATAGAATTATTCTGGGACCATATTATGATGGAACACGCACTATTTATGAGAGGATTACTCGACCCATCTGAAAGCGAACTAATAAATACTGCAAATGAATTTGCTATAAAATTTAATGAATTAATTGAAAAAACAAATGAAATGACTGATACTGATGTAGCAAGTATTACAGATGAAACATTAAATGAAACTGTTGAATTTAAGGATTTTAAAGAAGCTGGTACATCAGGAATAGAAGAATGTAAGATAAGGTCTATAATATTACCACTTTTAGCAGACCATGTATTAAGAGAAGCCAACCACTATATTAGAATATTGGAAAGTTATAAAAATATGTAATTATAATTTCTTTTAATCTCTATCTATTTAATCAAAATAAAGGTACACATAAATCGTACCTTTATTTTTTTATATTCTATATAATTCAAATCATTTATTTATGAAAAACTAACCATCTATAATTAATAACTCTATTTTTGATAAATATACTTATAAAAATATCCATAAATATATTTTTATAAGTATATATATGTAATGATTTATTAAAATTTTGATAGTAAATATTATCCTAAATAAATATTTATGTTATAACTATATTATAACTACATTAATAATTTGTGGTTATAATCTTAAAATTTAAATATGGGAGTGATTTTAGTATGATAAGACAAACACCATTGGAAAAACGATATGATAAGTTAGGACCAAATATCATTAAATCTCTTAAAAAACGTTATTTTGATGCTTATTACTGTAAAACTAAGAATGATGCTTTACAACAAATTTTAGATTTGATTCCTCAAAATCATGTAGTATCATGGGGAGGCTCTGAAACGCTTAAAGAAATGGGAGTACAAACTGCTGTTAGAGACAAAGGATTCAAAGTCATCGATAGAGATTTAGCAAAGACTCCAGAAGAAAGAATAGAAATTATGCGTCAAGCACTTCTATGTGATACTTTTTTGATGAGTAGTAATGCAATTAGTGAAGATGGACAACTCTTCAATATTGATGGAAACGGAAATCGTGTAGCCGCAATGATATATGGTCCAAAAAGTGTTATAGTTGTAGCTGGTATGAATAAAATTGTTAAAAATATTAATGATGCAGTTCAAAGAGCTAGAACAATTGCTGCTCCAGCAGTTGTACAACGTTTTCAAGATGTAAACACTCCTTGTTATATCAATGGAAGTTGTATGGATTGTACAAGCCCTGAAAGTTGTTGCGCATATATGGTAACTACAAGAATAAGTCGTCCAGCAAACAAAATAAAGGTAATATTGGTAGGAGAAAATCTAGGTCTATAAAATATACATATATTTAATCAAATCTATAAAGAACTAAATTAAATAACTTACTCATATAAGTGGTAGAATAAAATTCTTTCATAAAACTTTCATTCTACCACAAGAAGCTAGCAAAGAATTTGGTTTTTATAATTATCTCTAAATTTTACAATCTCTAATATAATATTAAGTTCTTTTTTATTTGCAAAATCAATATCTTTCATAATTGAGTTTTATTAATATAGTATAGTTATTCTTATTAATACAAGTTCATCAATTATCAAATACAAATTCATTTCTACATAGCTCTTCGTTGATTTAGAGCCACTTATCGTATAAACAAAGTTTTTCTTGACTATATAGTTACTATATAGCTTATTATATATAGAGAGTAATAAAAGGAGGTAAAATTTATGGAAAATTTATTTACAAGAAAATTCACTACTTTTGAATTTCTAAAATTTGTTTCTCCTGCAATTATATCCATGATATTTATATCTTTATACACAATAATAGATGGTATCTTCGTATCAACATTAGTTGGCTCAGATGCTCTTGCTAGTATAAATATTGTACTACCTATAATCAACCTTGTTTGTGGATTTGGAATAATGATGGCAACTGGAGGAGGAGCTATAGTTTCTATACGTATGGGCGAAAATAGACAAGATGAGGCCAACTCTACATTTTCTTTTATAGTTTTGTTTTCATTGATTGTTGGGGTTTTATTCACAGTAATCTCTTATTTTTTTGTAAAAGAAATATCTATTTTACTTGGAGCAACAGATAAATTACTACCCTATTGCATAACTTATGGTAAAGTTATGATTTTATGTACACCATTTTATATTTTAAAGTTTATATTTGAATACTTTATAAGAACTGATGGAAACTCCAAATTTAGTTTATTTCTATCAGTCAGTGGTGGTGTAACAAATATAATATTAGACTATGTATTTATCAAATGTTTTGGAATGGGCCTTTTAGGCGCTGCAGTTGCAACTGCTATAGGTATTATTTTTACTTGCATTTTAGGTATTATTTACTTCTTATCAAGTAAGTCTACACTAAAACTGAGAAAGCCAAAAACTGATTTTAGACTTATAAGAGATACTATGATAAATGGTTCTTCTGAAATGGTTACAGAGTTATCTACAGGAATTACAACCTTCTTATTTAACATAGTTGCCTTAAGAATAGCAGGAGAAAATGGACTTGCAGCTCTTACTATAGTCTTGTATGCTCATTTTTTAATGACATCAGTTTATCTAGGATTTGCTGCTGGAGTATCTCCTTTGATAAGTTATAATTTTGGTGCTGAAAATAGTGATAAATTAAAAGAAACATTTAAACATTCTTTAAAATTCATATTTGTTTCATCTATTTTAGTGTTTATTGTTGCTTTAGTTTTCGCACCACTTATTGTTAAAGTTTTTGTAAGTCCAAGTAACGAAGTATTTGACTTAGCTTTACACGGATTAAAAATATTTGCCTTTGCTTTTTTATTTGTTGGTATAAATATATTTGCGTCAGGTTTTTTTACAGCATTTCACAATGGAAAAATTTCAGCTATTATATCTTTTAGTCGTGCCTTTGTTTTTATAATCATAGGAATCGTAATTCTTCCTCCTATGTTGAACTTAACTGGATTATGGCTTACTGTTCCATTTGCTGAAATTCTAACCATATTTATATCTATTCCACTTATAAAAAAATATAAAAGTAGATATAACTATTAATAATATATACTTATTAAAATAAATGAACCTACCTTAAAATACAAATTTATAAATTTGATTTTAGGGCAGGTTTTAATTTATTTATAATAAGTCATTTGCATAATCTTTAATTGGCGCCTTTCTAAGCAATAAAATTATAAATATTATACAAATAACTATAATTCCTACTTTTGTTCCTAATAAAATAAAAGGATTCTGAAATGAATAAATAATCTTTTCTAAATACATAAGTATCTTGTTAATATTTTTAGTTGCAAAATTAACTATATAAATTATGATTAGTACAGGTAATCCTATCAATATAGCAACACTGCTAGCTTTTCTAACTCTATACGTAAAAGCACCTAATAATGCTCCTATAAAACCTATACATATTTCATTTATACATATTTGTACAAAATAGTTTAAATAAGTTAGTGGCACACTTGATGTTGTTGGCTCTATTAGTGCAGATATAGATGTCCAAATCATATCTTTTCTTAGTATAACTGACAGGTCTACACTATAACCTGTTATAATCTCTATAAATAACTTTGATAAAAAAATCAAAACCATACCTACAATAGAAATTATAAAGCTTAAAATAATTAAATTCAGCACAATAGCTTTTATACAACTTTTTCTATTTGCTCTTATACTTAAAGCGCCTGAAAAATCTCTATTTACCATATTTATACTATACACAAATATCAGTATAGTCAGATATGTTGAAATAGGATTCACAGTTGTATATAGATTATCTTTAGATACCTCACCAAAAACCTTAAGAGTAACTACTGGCAAAATACTCATAACAATTCCCATAATTACAAATGTAATTATATATAACTTAGTATTTTTATTAAAAAATTTTATATATGGTTTTAATTCATTCACTTATAAGCCCTCCTTTTTAGTCATGTTAACAAACATGTCTTGTAATCCTATGTATCCTACATCGATATTTGAATTTCTAATCACCTTTTCATCATTTTCATTGAAATCGCCATAGTAAAAATAAGCAACTGTATTCCCAAATGTCTTTTTAGGTTTTATATTTCTTATAGCTTCTAATTTTTCTAATTCCTCTTTATTTCCAGTAATATAATGAGCTTTTTGTTTTATAACATCAATTTCTTCATCTATAATAATTTTACCCTCATTTAATATTATTACATGTTCCAATAAGTCATCTATTTCATCAATCAAATGAGTTGATATTATTATCGTTCTTGGATTTTTTATATAATTATCTAAAATTATGTTATAAAATTCCTGTCTGTTTACTGCATCTAGACCTATTGTTGGCTCGTCAAATATAGTTATAGGTGAATTAGAGCAAACCCCTATTATATTTGAAAGTATAGTTTTCATTCCTCGTGACAATTGTTTATACTTTTTTTTAGTATTTAAATCAAAATATTTACATAATTCTTCTTCTAATCCTTTATCGTAATTTTTATAAAAATTAGAAGAATACTCAAATATCTGACTTACTTTAAAATCTGGACTATAAAATTCTTTTTCTCTCACAATACAAACTTCTTCCAATACTTTTATATCTTCTTTTAAGTTCTTTCCTAATATTTCTATCTCACCTTCATTTTGAACTAACTGATTTACTATTATGTTTAACAGTGTTGTTTTTCCAGCTCCATTTTTACCTAATAAACCATATATCTTATTTGTTTCAAAATTTATAGACATATTACTAAAAACTTTTTGTTTTTTAAAACTATGAGATAAATTTTTTATTTTAATAGAACTATTCATATCTTATATCCTCCTTGAAATTGATTATAATATCAACCAATTCTTCTCTATTTATTTCTAATTTGTCAGCTTCTTGAAGTAGATTTTTTATGAAGTTATGTTTAAAATTTTCCTTTCTAGCTTCTTTTATAATAGTTTTTGCACCCTCTGATACAAACATCCCTATACCTCTCTTTTTATATAGAATATTCTTGTCAACCAGTATATTTATTCCCTTTAACACTGTAGCTGGATTAATTTTATAAAGCTTTGAAAGCTCTGTTGTTGATGGAACCTGTTCTTCTTCTTTTATCCCATTTGATAATATCTCATCTTCAATTGCTTGTGCTATCTGAATAAATATAGGTTCTTCATTGTTTAATACTAATTTCATAGGTTCCTCCTTTCTTTATTAGTTAATTACTCAAGTAACTAACTATATAACTTATATTATCTTGAAAAAGATTATCTGTCAATACTAAATAAAAAACAGAGGAAAAATTTCCTCTGTTTTTTATTTAGTATATTCATAATTAAATTTTAATCATTACTAGTTATCAATAAATTCAAAGCTTTAATAGTCTGTTGTATTCTCATTCTTTAATATCTTACATATCGAGCTAGTTCCTAACCTTTCAGCTCCTGCTTCTATAAATTTTTCTGCATCAGAAATTGATTTAACTCCTCCAGCAGCTTTTATCTTTACATTTTTTCCAACATGTTCTTTCATAAGTTTTATATCCTCTAAGGTAGCTCCATCTGTTCCCATTCCAGTAGATGTTTTTATGAAATCTGCACCTGATATTGTCACTATCTCACACATCTTTATTTTTTCATTTTTATCTAAATAACATGTCTCTATAATAACTTTTAAGATGTTCTCTCCAATAACTTTTTTTATTTCTTTTATCTCATTTTCTATATTATTATAATCTTTATTTTTTATATCTGAAATGTTTACAACCATGTCAACTTCATCTGCTCCATTTTCAATAGCATCTTTTGCTTCAAATACTTTTGTAGCAGTAGTTTGATATCCCAGAGGAAATCCTATTACTGTACATACTTTCATTTTCCCATTTAGATATTCTGTAGCTCTTTTTACATATGAAGGTGGTATACAAACTGATGCTACATTCATATTTACAGCTTCATCACATAAAATTTTAATATCTTCCCATGTAGTGGTTGCTTTTAAAATGGTATGGTCTACCGTTTTTAGTATATGTTTCATAAAATCCTCCTAAACGTGTGATTAATATAATTAAACTACCTTTTTAAATGCAGTTTTCTTTTTGCGATATTTAGTATCATGTCGACTTCTTCAACTTTAAAAATAGTCATTAATAATGTATAGACTCCTCCTCCAACTAAAACTGAAATAGTTAATGATATAAATTCATTAAATGTACCTAATCCCAAAATCCCAAATACAAATTTATAAGTAAAGTATGATAAAATAGCCATAATAAAAGATGCAACTAAAGATTTCAAAGTTGCTTTTATTATTTTATCTTGACCAAAATACCCAACCTTTCTTTTTAAATTCCAGAAAAGTAATAATATACATGCGATTGATGATGAACTAGTTGCAAGTGCAAGACCACCATGAGCCATTGGTCTTATTAAAATCAAATCTAGCACTATATTTACACATACAGATATAATCCCATTTACCATAGGTGTTTTTGTGTCCTGTAATGAATAAAATACCTTCCCTAAAATATCTCTTAAACCAAATGCGGTCATACCAACTGCATAAAAGGTTAGAGCAGTAGCTGTCATTTGAGTTGCTCTAGCATCAAAAGCCCCTCTCTCAAAAATGATTCTAACAACAGGAGTTGCAAAGAAAATGGATGCAACTGAAATGGGAATCATAGAGATTATTATCATATTTATACTAGATTTAACCGAGCTTGTAAATTTCTTTTGATTATTTTCTGCACTTAACTTTGATAACATCGGATACATAACAGATACTATTGAAGCTGTAAATGTACCTGTAACAAAACCATTTAATCTATCTGCATAAGTAAGTGCAGGAATACTACCTTTAACTAGTGTAGAGGCTAACGTTGTATCCACCAATGAATTCACTTGATTAACAGCAACACCTATAAATACTGGTGAAAGTAATGACAATAATTTAATAAGGCTATCATCTTTAAAATTTAGATAGTATAAATATTTGTAGTTTGTTTTTTTAACAAAAAACATGTAAAAAAGTAGCTGAACTACCATAGCAATCACAGCACCAATTGGAAGTATGTATGGTCCCAATACTGTACTTAACATTATTGAAATAATTATTACTATATTATAAGGTATACTCCCAAATCCAACTACGATAAAGTTTTCTTTAATTTGTAAAAATGCTGACATAACACTAGTAATACCTATAAATATTATTCCTGTTATCAATATTTTAGTAAACTTTACAGTAAGTAAAAATCTCTCTCCTTCAAATCCTATAGCAAATATGCTTACAAGTTGCTTTGAGAAAATAATACCTAATATAGCAACAATTATGCATATACCAACTATTATATTTAAAACATTATTTAAAAACTTTAGTGCTTGCTTTTCACCTTGTTTACTACTTATTTCTTGATACATAGGAATAAAAGTAGTAACTATAGCAGTGCCAATTGCTGCAAATATAATATTTGGTATATTCATAGCTGTTAAATAACTTTCTGTATATAAGCCTGTACCATAAATTGATGATAGCACTAATTCTCTACCCATTCCAAGAATCTTAGAGATTACAGTAACTATCATCAAATAAAAAGTCGCTTTCGCCACCTTGCTCATTTTATCACTCCACTTCTAACCCACTTCTTTTAATTCAGTAAAGATAGCCTATTACATACAATTTAATCTATTATTCCCACATTTTACAAAGATAATAACAGTGTTTATTTTTTAATATATCGTAAATAACACTGTCTCTATGTTTTTATTTCTACAACACTTTCTACATTTGTAATTTAAGTCTAATAGTATAAATTTAATTGAATCCACAGAAATGGAGTTATCATTTTCTAATCCTGGTAAAACAAAAACACTTATATTGGTTATATCTCTAAATTTCATCTTATTAATTTCTTATAATCTAATAATCTCCACATAAGGAAAAAATATAATCATTTTTATCATCTTTTTTAAGTTATATTTTAACATATTTTATCTATTTTGAAAAATTTTAATCACTTTTACTAAATAACCATTCATTTACAAAAATAAAAAAAGAAAATAGTTACTATTTATAACTACTATCTTCTATAAAAAAA
This sequence comes from Clostridioides sp. GD02404, assembly GCF_045898275.1. Taxonomy (NCBI): domain Bacteria; kingdom Bacillati; phylum Bacillota; class Clostridia; order Peptostreptococcales; family Peptostreptococcaceae; genus Clostridioides; species Clostridioides sp. GD02404. The sequence continues at coordinate 19,896 of NZ_JBJOCA010000032.1, read as the reverse complement.
TAAAAGCAGGAGAGTCTTTCTCCTACTTTTTTATATTCTCTTTAAAAATATTAATAAAAATGCTTTAATTGTTTTAACTTACTTGGATGTCTTAACTTTCTTATTGCTTTAGCTTCTATTTGTCTTATTCGCTCTCTAGTAACTCCAAATACCTTACCAATCTGTTCTAATGTCTTAGGGTCATCATCATCAATCCCAAACCTCATTCTTAAAACTTGTTGTTCTTGTTCTCCAAGACCTGTAAGTAATTCTTCTATTTTTTCTTTTAAATTATGTTGTTCAACTTCTCGTATCACAACATCCTTAAAATCAGCATCTGATGGTATAAATTCAACTAAACTACTATCTTCATCCTCTTTTAATGGAGTATCCAAAGATACAACATTTTTATCTCTTCTTAATAATTCCAATACTTTATCAACTTCAAGACCACATGCATCTGCAATCTCCTCTACAGTTGGTTCTCTTAATAATACATTTAAAAGTTCTTGTTTCTTTTTCTTTACAAAATTTATTCTTTGATGAAGATGTATAGGTATTCTAATAGTATTTTCGCAATCGTCAATATATCTTGTTATACTTTGTTTTATCCACCAAGTTGCATAAGTGCTAAATTTGTATCCCTTTTTATAATCGTACTTCTCTACTGCTTTTATAAGTCCTATATTTCCTGCTTGAATTAAGTCTAACATATCAATACTGTCTCTTTTATATCTTTTTGCTATACTCACTACCAACCTATAATTTGAATTTATAAACTTTTCCTTTGCTACTGAAGATGAGTTGATTATTTCCTTAGCCAGCTCTACCTCTTCTCCTGCTGACAACATTTTGTATTCCTCAATTTCCTTTAAATACATTTTCATCGCATTTGATACATTTGATGAACCCACACAAATATAATTTTCATAATTATTTTCTTTTTTAGTATCCATAATCAAACCCCTTCTATTCATAGAATTTGCTAAAACAAAAATAAATAATTTAAATCTACATAATCTACAATTACATAATATCCCCTTCCTCAAACAAGTTGTTTTGTATATTATGTATACAAAGTTATAAAAACTATACCTATAATACTATTCTATTTTTAACACCAATATCCTCCCCATATATATAATTTATTTTATTATATCTTGCTATATCCTTAGTTTTTAGAATGATATATGTCTAAAAAAGGGGCTATTGCACTAGAAAAGGGTGCTACCTCATAACCATCTAATATACTCAACAGCCCCTTAAAGATTTATCTTTAAGGGGCTAAAATAATCTATTTTATTTCACTAACATAAATTTACAACTTGAACTTGGTAAATAACCGTTATTATTTGGCCAGGAACCATAATATTTAAGTTAAATCCAGCTGATGGGTTAAGAGTTTTATCTCCTACTCCATTTATAGTTACTGATCCTAAAACAAATACTGAGTTAGCTGGCGTTGGATCTAGAAATACTACATTAGTAGCATTAATATTACCATTATTAACTATTTTAACAGTATAAGTTATTATATCTCCTATTGTTGCATATTTCTTATCTACTGACTTATTTACACTTAAACTGCCATATGCAATATTAGTAGCTACAACATTAGAATAAGCTGTATCACTGTATGATGATTGTTTTGGATCAATAACATACTGGAATGGTATTACAGCTTGATTTATTACTTGGTTAGTAGAAGGAACTGAAGTTACTATTACTGTAAATACCACTGTAACAACATTACCTATTCCAATACTTCCAAGGCTAAATCCTTTTGTTGGGTCTGCTGATGAATTTGTTACTCCATTTATAACTACACTTCCTTCATTAAATGTTACACCAGTTGAAGGAGTATCTTGGAACATTACATTACTATCTATAACATTACCTACATTTGTCAAAGTTACTGTATAAGTTAGTATATCTCCAATTGTTGCAATTGATTTATCTACCATTTTCACTGCATTTATCTTACCTAATACTACATTGGTTGTTACTGTATTACTATGTTGAGTGTAAGTCAATGGTGTCCCATTAGGATATATATAGTAACTAAATTGAACTTGTGAAGTGTTAGTTATATATGATGGTGTTGGTAAAGTGTTTATCTTAGCACTAAATCCTACAATTACGGTTTGACCTGGAGCCAGATTTGGTAAAGTAAATCCAACGGTTGGGTCTAGTGATGGATAAGTTACTCCATTTATTGTTACAGTTTGTGTAACAAAAGTTAATGATGATTGTAATATATCTAAGAATTGTAGATTATTTGAAATAACATTACCACTATTTACTATAGTTGAGGTATACGTTATTGTATCTCCCACCTTAGCATACATCTTATCAACTGTCTTAGTATTTGTTAATTGCCCCAAGTTAATATTAGTAGTTACAGTATTTGATGTTGCTGATATTTGATATGGAGTTGAGCCTATATTATAACTTCCACTTGATGTTGCGTAGTTGGTAACTATTGGTGGTGTTGGTAATGTGCTATTTACTGTAACTTGGAATTGAACCAAAGAGGTATTCCCAGCTACTAAATTATTTGGTAAAGTAAATCCTCCTATTGGATTATAGTTTGCATAACTTATACCATCTATTATTACAGTTCCATTTGCAAATGTTGCTCCATTTGATAAGAAATCTGTAAATAATATATTAGATATAGGTGTATTTCCTGTATTTTTAACTAATACACTATAATTTAATGTATTGTTTAAAGTTACATATAACTTATCTACACTCTTAGTTAAAGTTAAACTAGGCTGAACTATTATTGTACTTGTAGTATTAGACTGATAAGAACTACTATAAAGAGATCCATTTGGATTTACATAATAGTTAAATGTTCCTATAGCATAGTTTATTACAGAATCGTGAGTCGGATTATTTATTACAGTTACTGTAAATTGTACTGTAACTGATTGTAGTGTTGGTATCGTACCCAAAGTAAACCCTTGAGTTGGGTCATAGTTTGTATAAGGTGTTCCTCCTATAGTTACTGTTCCACTATTAAAAGTTACATCTGATTGTAAGTTATCAAGGAAATTTACATTTTTAGCATCAACATTTCCAGTATTAGCTACAACTACTGTATATGTTAAGACATTACCCATAGTTGCATATGACTTATCTACGCTCTTTGTTAGAGTTATTAATCCTACATTTATTTGAGTGGGTACAGTATTAGAGCTAACTTGAGAGTATATATATGATTCTGATGGATTTATTAAATATGAAAAAGTAACATTTGCTATATTGCTAATCAATGATGGATTTGGTAATAATGTCACTGTAGTATTAAAGCTTACTACCACTGTAGCACCAGGAGCAATATTTCCTAATGTAAAACTAGCATATGGGTCATAACCAGAGTATGATATTCCATTTATACTTACTGAGTTAGTAATAAAAGTCAATCCACTTGGTATCACATCTCTAAAGTTAACATTGTTAGCTACTACATTACCTGTATTTACAATAGTAACTGTATAAGCCACTGTATCTCCTATAGTAGCATATGCTTTATTTACATTCTTAGTAACTGATAATGAACCTACATTTATTGTTGTAGACACAGTATTACTTGTACTTTGAACTGTAACTAGTGGATTAGATGGATTTATATAGTATCCATAATTTGCTGTAGCTATGTTGTAGATATTATCAGTAGATGGCATTGTACTAACTTTTACTGAAAACGTTACTGTTGCACTTGAGTATCCAGCAATATCTGGTATATTAAATCCTGCATTTGTATCAGCATTAGGTTGAGAGATTCCATTTACTACTACTGAGCCACTTATAAGCTGAGCATTTGATTGTATAATATCTTTAAATAGTATATTAGTACAGTTTGCATTACCTGTGTTATTGATTGTTATTGAATAGTTTAATGTATCTCCTATAGTTGCATATGTCTTATCTACTGATTTAGTAAGTGTTAATACTCCTAATTGTATATATGTTTTAACCGTATTAGAAGTAGCAGTCATTGTTTGTTGATTATCTGATGGTGTTAACTGATAATTAAAAGTTGTAGAAGCTGTATTATCTACTTCTCCACTTGTAGGTATAGAAGTTATATTAACACTAAATGTTACTGTATGATATTGATTAGGCGCTAAATCAGTTAAGCTAAATCCTACTGTCGGGTCATAGCTTAATTGTGGTGTCCCATCTACTACCACAGAATTTATATTAAATACTGTTGATGCTGGTGCTAAGTCCTTAAAGTTTAAACTTGTAGCGTTTACAGAGCCTGTATTTTTAACTATTACTGTATAAGTTAAGCTATCTGGTTCAGTAGCATAAGTTTTATTAACTGATTTTGTAAGAGTTAATTCACCTACTGCAACATAAGTTTGTGTAGTATTAGTTTTAATTTGAATACCAGTATAAGTTTCTCCACTTGTGTAATCGTAAGTTATTGTAGCATGGTTGTAGATAATATTGCCTGTCGGTCTAGTCTGTACAGTTGCTTGGAAACTAACTGTTACAGGTGTTCCTGGAACAATGTTTGGTAGAGAGAACCCTTGACTTGGGTCAGCGCCAGTTTGTTGAGTAGTACCTATATAAACTGAGTTTGCTACTAACTTAATATTAGAGTCCAAGATATCCAAGAACTGTACATTTGTTGCATTAACATTACCATCATTAGTAATAGTTATACTAAAGTTTAAAGTATCTCCTATTTTAGCTATTGATTTATCTACAGATTTATCTGCTGATATTATAGTATCATAAACATAAATAGTAGTCGTATTAGAACTTGCACTTGTATTTATTGCACTGCCAGTAGGATTAACATAGTAAGAATAATCTATTGTAGCTGTATTTAACAATTCATTATTTATTGGTATTGAATTGGCAGTTACCTCAAACCTTACTGTAGTTTGTTGTCCTACCTGTATATCATTTAAGCTAAATCCTATATTTGGATTATAGCTTGACATGTTAGTTCCATTTATATATACAGAGCCTGAAACAAAAGATGATTCTACTTGAATGATATCTGTAAAGTTAATATTCTTTAATACTGTGTTTCCAACATTAGCTATTACTACAGTATAAGTTATTATGTTATTTAATTTTATAATAGTTCTATCTGCTGATTTAGTAACAGCTATATTTCCATAGTTAATATAAGTTATAGTAGCATTACTTGTCGTATTAGAAGATATACTCTCTGTTCCAACAGTGTATTGATAGCTTAGATTTGAAGTATTGGTAATGTATCCACTACTTGGTACACTAGCTACTTTTACTTGGAAACTTATAGTTACAGATGCTCCAGCTGCAATAGTTCCTAATGAAAAACCTTTACTTGGGTCATAAGATGATTGTGCTGTTGAGCCTATCATAACTGAGCCTATTACAAAAGTTGTATTACTTGGTATTATATCTAAGAACGTTGTATTTGCAATACTTTTATTGCCATTATTAGTTATTACTGAAGTATAAGTTATTGTATCATTTAAGGTTGCATAACTTTTATCTGCAGTCTTTGTATTAGTAACAGACATAGTTACAATATTTGTAGTAACTGTATTACTTGTTAAACTTCCACTAATATATTGACCTGTAGGACTTAATTGGTATTGGAAGTTCATACTAGCAGTATTGTTTATTTGTGGTGGTGTTGGAATACTAGTTATTGTAACTTGGAAAGTTACAATAGTTCTACCACCTGGGCTTATATTAGGTATAGTAAATCCATTGTTAGGATTAACATTTGAATATCCTGTACTTACACCATTTACTGCAACTGAACCAGGTACAAATGTAGCTCCATTTTCAATAATATCTACCAAATTAACATTTGTTAAAGGTACTGTTCCTGTATTATTTGCTGTAACAGTATAAGTTAATGTATTTCCTAGCATTGCATAAGATTTATCTACTATTTTTGTTATTGTTGCTGAATAAGAATTGATTGTTGTAGTAACAGTATTACTTGTTATATTGTTAGTTACTGGTTGTTGTGATGGATCTATATAATAACTATAAGATGCTGTTGCACTGTTTTTTATAACATTTGGTGAAGGTGTATTATTTACAGTCACTTTGAAACTAATAGTTATTGTTTGCCCAACATTCATAACCCCTAATGAGAAACCTTGTGTTGGATCATAATTTGATTTTGATACTCCATTCACTACTACACTACCTGCTACTAAAGTTGCTTCTTGTTGAAGAGTATCTGTAAAGGTTGCATTAGATATAATAGCAGTACCATTATTTGTAGCTGTAAATGAGTAAGTTAAGGTATCTCCTACTGTTGCATATGCTTTATCTACACTCTTTGTTAAGCTTAGTGAACCTACAGGATCATAGGTTACAACTGTATTAGAGTATATAGTCTTAGTAACTTCTGGCGAAGTTGGATTTACTTGATAGTTTATTACCGCTTCTGAATAGTTTGGTATATATCCCACAGGTGGATTTACAACTATTGTAGTCGCAAATACAACTATTACAGTATCACCAGGATGAATATCTCCTACAGGGAATGATTGAGTAGGATTATATGATGGATAATTTACTCCATTAATATATACAGTCTCTGGATATAAGTTCATGTAAACACCTATATAGTCTGCGAATACAACATTTGTTAAAGGTACTGTTCCTGTATTTTGAATAGTCGTTGTATAAACCAATGAATCCCCTAGCTGAGCGTAGTGTTTATTTACAGTTTTTGTAATTGTATAAGCCACTTGATTTACTGTTGTTTGTACAGTATTACTATATATAGATCCCTTTAGTTCACTATTGTTAGGGTCTGGTTGATAGCTATATACTAAATCACTTTGATTAGATACAATGTTTGGAGTAGGAACTGAATTAACCTTAACTTGGTATGTTACTTCTATAGTATCACTTGCACATATTGTTCCAAGAAGAAATCCTTGATTTGGATTATATGATGAATATGACACACCATTAATTGTAACCGTTCCAGGTATAAGAGTTGTGCCTGATTGAATATTTGATAAAAACATAGTATTAGTTGCATTAATATTACCATTATTAGTAATATTTACAGTGTAATATAATGTATCACCTATTATTGCATAATCTTTATCCACACTTTCAACAATATTCATACATACATAATTAGCTATAGTATCAACTATATTAGAATCTTGCTCTGTAGTTACCACACTAGATGTAGGTGTTATTTGATACTTAAATGGAACTTGAGCTATATTTTGTATTGTATTTGCTGGATTAAGTTGTGTTACTTTAACTTGATAGCTAATATCTGTAGTTGCTTGAGAATTTATAGGATTTGGTAATACAAATCCAGTAAAAGGATTTAACCCTGATTGAGCTACTCCATTTATTTGAACGCTGTCACTTACAAATGTAGTTCCAAGTATTGTTGGCTCAGATATTTGAAATTTAGAAGCTGGTTGATTTCCTACATTACTTAAGCTTAAAGTATAAGTTACTGTATCGCCAATATTAGGATAATTATTATTATTACACCTTTCGCCTATTACATTTACATATCCCACTTGTATACTAGTATGATTACTAAATATAGTCTTTTCTCTTATATAACCATATTGATTATACCTATACCCAAAACTTACACATGAAGAATTATCTATATTTGTTGATGGTGGTAATGAATTTATTTTTGATTGAAATAATATTTGTGTGCTACTTCCTGGCGCTAAATCTTGTAAAGATATACCTACTGTTGGGTCATCTGTTATATCTGTTGTACCATCTATTGTTACACTTCCAGTAACAAAGGAAGAATATCGATTAATTTTATCTTGGAATAATATATTTGTTGCAACTATGTTACCTGTATTAGTTATATTTATTGTATATGTTACAGTATCTCCAATATTTGCAGTACTTGCTGAAGCTGATTTTGATATATTTAAAAGAGCTTCTTGAACCATTATTTGAACAGTATTTGTATTTGCATTGTTTGTAATAGTATTTTGACCTGATGTAAATTGGTAACTATAATTTACAGTATCATATATCAAATTGCCTGGTGTTGTAGGCAATGAATTTGATTTAACTGTAAAATTAACATTAGCAGTCCCATAAGCTGGAATACTTCCTATATTTACACCTTTTGTAATATCTCCACCTTGAATAGTTTGATTGTTTACTATAACTGAGTTTTGAACAAAGCTAACTGATGGGTCTAAAGTTGTAGATAATATAACATTGTTAGCAATAATACTTCCATTATTTTTTATTTGAACTGAAAATACTAATTGTTCTCCAACCTCAGTGTTATATTCTCCATCACCATCTATATCATATAGCTCCAAATAGGCTGTAATATCAGGTGCTTGAGCAAATACTTGAGTACCAAAAGCTACTATTTGTACTCCATCTCCAGATACACTTTCAGTTATTTGAGTAGCTAATAATGATTGATTTGTAATTAATGTATTTGAAATATCTACATCTACAATATCCCATTTATTTCTTGCTCCTACAAGTTGTGTAGGTACAAACCCATCATTGTTATTAGTTGCATTAGTTCCTGAAATATTTAGTAAACCATTACTAGAGCTTGTAGGGTCTGCTACATTTATTACTCCACTAAAGAAATTATTTTCTGGATTGTTTGGTGATGTCCCAGGATTAGTATTTGGTGAAAAAACTGAGTTACCAACATTACTTAATTGAGCAAAAGATGGTCCCACTTCTACATATTCATTTCCATCAAGTGGAGAACCATTTGCACAAGCAATAAACATATTGCCTTTTAACATTGATGCTTCTGTACTAGTTGTATATCCGGACATCGTCATTTGTAATGGTGTATTAGTAGTTGCTACTGATATACCAGAGTTATAAAGAATCATTTGAGGTTTAAATAAATCATTTCTATATATTACTGTTAATGTCCATCCTGCTCTTGTATTACTTAGACCTGTAGAGGGTACACTTATTGGTACATTTGATACTGTATAACTTCCTGATAGTGCTGCCTGAACATATGTTGTTACATCTGCAGCTCTGTATCTATCAACATTTCCTGTTGGCCCATTATAAGTATCCATATACTTAGGTATTATGGAGTATATTCCTTGTGGAGTTGTAAAAGTTATTGCGCTATCTTGAATACTGCTAACACTTTGTGCCCCTGATACACTACTAGTCACTGTAGAATACCAAACAAGCTCTGCATATAATACTTTACTGTTTGATAATATATTTAAATTTGCAGAACTTCCTGCTTTAGTCCAATCTCTTGTTGTTGTTCCATTAGGCATAATTAAATCAGATGTATTTACTGTTAAAGCTGTACTACTACCACATACAACTAAACTGTTTCCTGTACCCACTAAAATAGCTTTATCTATTGCCTTAAAACGTGGTGTTAGTGACATGTTTACCTCCTTGCAAAGAATATTTTTAATTTTACATTATCATTTTTAATAATTACTGTATATTATATTAAAGTAGTAATTTTTTAGTTCCTAAAAATTAAATTTTTAATTAAAACAAATATTTTTTTATCGAAATATGTATATTTATCTTGAATATAATTTATTAATAAACTTAAAGGAGTGATTTAATGGACTCAAACATGTTAAATATTATTGTAAGTAATACTCAAAAGATTCCTATAATAATAGGAAATACTTCTACTTTTAGTATTACTATACAAAATCTCAGCACCGTGCAAAGATTTTATAATCTAGGCCTTACTATTACAATACCTGATGGTTTGGTCCTTTCGACATCTACTTTTTCACAAACATCTAGTATAACAAATGCGGATAATAGCATCACATACTCTTGGATTAATATGAAAGACCTTGCACCTATGGAGGTGAATTTCACTTTTAGTATCACTGTTAAGTGTAATACTAAATTTAAAAATGGAACTGTAATACCATTTGGATATATATTTTCTGGAATAAGTGTATCTTGTCAAGCAGATACTATGCCTAGAGGGAGTTATGATATAGGTGATGTAGTAATTACTAATAGTATAGCTATGTCTTTTCAAACAATAATGTTTAATAGTACTATTACTACACCTGGAAAAGTATTAAAAGGTGCAGGTAGCCTACTCACTTTAAATGATTATACTCAAGTTAGCACTGCTACTTGCAAGTTTTATAATAATTCAAATTCTTCATCCTTAGTTAATATAACAATACTATTAGATGATGGAATTAGATATATAGGAAATGTTACTACTTTAGGTACTGATGCATCACAATTTACAACTCCTACTATTAACTTGGTTAGTATTAATAATAAAATGTATACTCAACTTTATTATAGTAATGTAAATCTTTCAGTAAGTAGCAATACTACTTTAAATTTTAATTTTGCAATATGGAATCAATATAACAGTAATCAAGGAAATTATATTGTTCATGGTACCACATTGAATATGTACATTAGTATGGTATCAGCAAACCCTCAAGTAACAGCCAGTTCTAGCAGTACTACTAGTTTTTCAGCAATGGATTTGATAATAGCTACTTCTACAAGTAAATCTATAGTTGATATACAAAATACAGTAACTTACACCTATGTATATAAGGTTGGGCAATATTACAATATACAAAATGTATTAGTTCATTATTTGTTACCTGATGGAATCCTTTATCTATCTAGCTCTATTAATCCAACATCAGTGGCAAATAGTTCTACAATGAAAGGATATTATCTAACTTACAACTTTGCTTTTATGCCACAAAACTCTACACAGACTGTAACAATAAGTGCAAAAATTAATAGTTTTTATACCTATAAATTTGATACAAATAACATAAATCTACCTGTCGTAGCTTCTGATCCTTTTACTTCAACTACTGATATTACAGGTACTCTTGTAGGTTCATTAACTCAAGTCACTGATAATTCTAGTGTATCTTCAAGTATAAGTGTAGGAACAATTACCAAACAGTTTGTTAAAGGATACTATAAAAATGGAACTTCTAAAACAATAAATTCTTTAGCTCCTGGAGATTTTGCTGAGTATTTATTAACTTACAATGCATCTACATTACAAGCTACTCAAAAACAAGTTTATATAGATGACTTTTTCCCATTATCATCTAATCCTATAACCAACTTAACTTACAACTACACTGGTTATAATCCTGTATCTCAACCTAAACTAATAAGTCCCCATGGAGTGGATTTCTTCTATGGAAATATACCTGGCTTAACTACTGCTACTATTAGTTTTAAAGTACAAATAGAACAACTTGGTTCTTCTGGCCAAAATGCTAATCTAATGAAACTAAAAGGAATAAATACCTATGGATATGCCTATAGCAATCGTGCACAAGTAAACTTTAATATAGGCACCCCTAATATTCAATTAACTAAGACTGTTAATGGTCCTAACACAACAGTTATAAAATCTAATGAAATCTACACATATGCAGTTACTATAAAAAATACTAATACACTAGGAACAGAAACAGATGCATTTAATTTTACTCTTAATGATACTTTATCTAACTGGTTTACTCTTAAGAAGAATAGCTTAATAGTTAATGGAACAGGTAGTTATGATGAAATTAAAATTGAAGATAATAGTATTATTGTTAGTATTGATAAACTTGCTCCAGGTCAATCTATCACTTTAACATACAGTGTAACTATAAGCTCAGTCATGGCTCCAGGAGTAAGTATTACCACTACAGCAACTAATACTAATCCATATTCTCAAGAATATGATGATTATTCAGATAACTACCAATATTCTAATCTTAATAAAAGTGCATCAGTTAAAATCTCTTCAGCTAACATAATAGTATCAAAAAGTAATATCGCATCTACACTTAAGGTTGGCTCTTTAATAACCTACACAATTACAGTGACTATTCCTCAAGGTACCATTGCATATGGACTATATGTAAAGGATGTTCTTCCAAATGGAGGTCAATCTTATGTAGGTTCTGCATTTAAAAACGGTGTATCTATAATACCAACAGTATCATCTTATACAGTTACATTACCTACTGAAGGAACAATAGATGCCAGAGTATCATCAGAAACAATAGCTTACAACATGACCTGTAGAATAATTAGTGCAACTAAGAGTATTGGTGCATTAACTTCTACACAAAATAATATTGCACAATGCCTATATCAACAAATTCAAGGTGGTAGTTATACCACAGTTTCTAATACATTAGCTATAACAGTGAATCATCCAAACTTAGTAATGACATTAAGTGCAACAGATAAAACTACTTCTACTATATATAACCAAACTGCTAGTATAAGTACTAATTCTGTTATGCAATTTTTACTTATATTCCAAAATAACAGTTTAGTAAATTTAGTAAATGGTACTATACAAATTCCTATAAATAATAATTTCTTATTTACTTCTATAAACATAACTTCATTCTGTAATGCAACCTATAATAGTTCTACAAAAAATGTTGTTATTTCAATACCACAGTTAGGTCCATCTATGTCTGGATATGTAACTTTTACAGTAATACCTCAATTAATGTTGGTCTCTGGTTCTTCAATGACTACTCAGGCAACTGCTGTTTCTTACTATAATGATATATGGCCTACTAAAATATATGGTGGTGAACAAAGTAACACTATAACTTGCTCTTTAGTCCCTGGAGTTTCATTATTGCCAAATCCAGCTAATAAAATAGATGATTCAACATCATATATTGTTACACCTGCAGGCAATACTGCAGTTATATTAAATTATTTTAAAAACACTGGTGGAGGCTATGACAGTTATTCAATAACTATACAAAAAGTAGCTATTTCTTATACATTGTACATTAATGGTGCAAAAATAACTGATGTACCTACTAATACATTTTATCAAGCAACTTTACCTCAATTAACAAATTTACCTCCTAATAGTAGCAAATTAATAGAACTAGATGCGGTCATTCCTTCTAATCAACCATTAGGTGTTAGGTATGATTTTTTTATTACTGTTACATCACAAACTAATCCATATCCAAGTAAGACAGTTTTAAATATAGATCCTAGTTAAAAATATCTTCTATCATGAGTATTTATAAATACTATACAGTTTATTTCTTTATTATAAAAAACCATCGATTATACTTGATAATATTCGATGGTTTTAATAATATAGTAATATATTTGAGCTAACAAACAATTTACCTTTATAAATTTGGCTTGTTGATGTATTTTCAATATTTATTTTTATATTATCTTTATTTAAATAGGTAATACCAATAGGTACAAGCATATTACAAGAAAATCCAAAAACACTTATTTTAGTTTTCATTTTTTGGTTTTTGTTTTTTCTATTAGTTTTTTTACATTTTAGTTTATAATTTATTTCGTATTCTATGTTACCTAAAATAATAAAGGTGCATACATCAGAATTTTGTTTTCTATATACATCATTGGCAGGAGTATTAACAACCTTTGTTTCTAGTATATTTACTTTTACTTTTATATCGATTATTTTATCTATTCTTTGAGATATTTTTATATTGTTATCCACTTGTAATGATTTAAATACTTTATTTTCAACATGTGTGTTCACTTTATTACTTTTCATTACTACTCTAGTGGGAGACATCTCAATATTGTAAATATAGTCATGTTCTATAGTGGAGCAATTTTTTATTGTATTACAGAGATAATGAGGTAATACTATAACTTTAAATGTTATTATTATGCATTTTCCTGAATTAATATCATGCAAACTAAACCCTTTTTCTGGATTTATGAAATATTTCTTTATACTATTTATAGTTACTGAATTATTTATAAATTTTGTCCCTGTTGGAATTTTATCTTGAAAAAATGCATTAGTTACAATATACTTACTAACATTTGAAATGCAAACTGTATATGTTACTATATCAAAAGAATAGGAATGTTTCTTATCTACATATTTTTCTATCTTTAATATATCCTTTACTATATCAGTAGAAACTACATTACTACAGATAGTCTTTACTATTACAGGACTTTTAGGTGATAATCTATATTGAAAGTCTATCCTACATTCATTTATTACCTTCATTACATCACTCTTTTCTATTTATGTCTGTTAGATATTAGATTATTATTACTCTAAATATTGCATTAACATAGTTACACTTACAAATATTTTACTCTGATTGAGCTTTACACTGACATCTTCTACAAAGTATCTAAGATTAATTCTTTCCTCATTACTATCATAATTTGGGATAACTATGAAAGTACTAAATGGCAACATAATATTTAATATTTTATTTTTTTTATGTTTATTACGCTTACATTTTTTGTTGGTATTTTCATATTTTAATATTAAACTCATATTAATATTACCCAATATAATAAGATTTTTCCCACTTAAATGTTGCCCTTCTAATGAAGTTCCTTTTATTGTATCCACTATTTTTGTATCACATAATTTTAATGAGTATATTTCTATAGATGGAGTTGTATATTCTATTCTATAATCTTTAGACTTTTTATTAGATAATTGTATATTTTGATACGTAGTAAATTGTTTAAAATATTTTAGTGGATGTAATTCTCCAAAGCAAGATATATTGTATGTCATTTCACCTATACTATAATCCATATTCTTTTTTCTCCCTTTTAGTGTATTCTTCCATACAATGAAAAATTTATAATGTGGTATTCTCTACCTATTAATATATTATATAATATTAAAACTATTAATACTAAATAACCAAAAAGTCTTGTATCATCTATATATTTTTCATATTAACTCCCTTGCTTAATATTTTTTCAAGTTATTACTTTAGTATATATACTAAATGTTGGGTATTATATAATAATTATTTCATGTGGTATTTTTTTATTTATCTAACAAAAAAGAGTCTATCTTTTTTGGATAGACCCTTGTATAAAAAAATGCTACCTTCTTTGTAGAGGGTAACATTTTACAGTATATTTTGACATAAATTATAATATACCTTCAGACTTATAAACTTCTAAATTTTTCATTATATAACTTAGTGTACAAAATTCCTTATCTATTCTTTCTCCAATTAACGTCAATCCATCTATTAATTGCTTTTCTTTAAACTTTTCTAAAAGTATCATTATACTTATATAATTAATGCCACCATCTTTAGTATCTAAAGTTCTTGATTTTTTAACATACTTATTCTCCATTGCAAATTTTATTGCATTTTCTAATCTTTCACTCATCTCTATAACAGGCATTGCTTTAAATACTTTTATTTGAGGTGAGTTTATATCAAAGTTTTTAGCTTTAGTTATATCTGTATTTAAAAATATTACGTTTTTAAATTTAGTACCAGAAAAATCTACTTCTTCTAAATTAACCCCTTCAAATATAGTATTTTCAAATTTTGCATTTTTAAATTTACTTCTTTTTAGGTTTGCTCCTATTATTTCTGCTGATTTGAACGTACACCCATAAAAGTTACAAGACTTAAAGTGAGCTCCTCTTAAACTTGTAAAATTAAAGTTTGAATTTGAAAAATCAGTGTTATAACAGTTACTTCTTTTTAAGTCTTGGTACATAAAGTTTTTGTCCATTTTTTTTGCTTTATTGTATTTTAATCCTGTCTCTATCTTTTGCGTATTATTCATTCTTCCTCCGTAATTTAAAAGTTCATATACTTATAAGTATATACACTTGATAATAATTATTTTTTATATAATTATTTCTAATATTAACATATAATCTCAGCCATAACAACTTTATTATATATTACTTATAATAATAAAATGCTGTCTTTTTGATATAATATAATTAAACTTAGGAGATTTGTAAAATGAATGATGAATTTAACAATAAATATACTTCTAGTAAATATGCATGGAATAATACTATGATTTTATATAAAATACAAGAAATTTTAGAAGACAAAAACATAGATGATTTAGAATTTACTAAAGGAAATCAAAAACAGGATATAAAAGTAAAATAACTTGCTACACTTGTGAAGAGTGTAGTAATTGCCAGTATAAAGGGTAGTAATAGTAAGATTCCTCTTAAGAATAGAACTAAAAGCTTACAAGTATCTAAGTTATTCCATGAGAAAAGAAAACTTAAAAAGAATTATAAGCCTGAATGGTTGTGAATTTAGGATGAATAGAAGTATACAAGCAGAAGGAGCTTTCACTCAAGTAAAACAAAATATGAATTTCAGAAGATTTTTAAGCAGAGGTAAAGAAAATATTCTATCAGAATGTATTATTTTTATATAAAATAATTAAAAATGTATTTATTAAGATAGGTAAAAGAGCTATCACAGAACAAATTTAATTTGCTCATGCAACAGCCCCTTTTAATATATATGCTTAATGTTTAATTTTCATGATGATTGCATCCACATCCACAATTTTCATCGTGATGGTGATGTTCTTCTAATTCTTTGACCTGTTGTTCCATTTCATTAAACTCTTTTACCATTATATCATAAGTTGGAAGAGCTGCCTCAGTATCGTATTCTTCGCCTCTCCAATCAGCATACATCATAGCATCCCCATTAGTTAAAACTAATCTACCTGACATAGTTATATTATCCACTTCTTCTAAAAATTCTATTTGTTTTTGTAAAACTTCGCCTTCTAGCTCTACATCTTCATCCAAACATTGTACTATCATTACAGGTGCATAATAGTCTTCCTCATCTTTAACATTTACAATAATATCTAAAACTCCTTCTGCGCCTTCTTCAAATTCCGCTAATTCAACATTTGTATCAATCATATCCTGAGGTACTAATAAGTCTTCTATTAAATATTTTATTACTCTGTCTTTTACTAATTCTTTTGACATTTATTTTTCTCCTTCCGATTCTATAACATTATCATAATCATTTCTATATTATAGTATACTACATTAATTGTTTTTTCAATCTCTTACAAAAATTATTTTTTTATTATCTTCCTTATATTCCCTTTTTTATTACAATCTTGTAATCGCATTGATTTAAAAAATAGTTTATATTTAGTATAATAGAAATGTAGCACATATTTTTATTCAATATATTAATAAAAAGTATATTTGAAAATGTAATGTATGTTAAATCTAGGAGGAATATTATGAAGTTTAAAAAACAAATTAGCTCTATTATCGTATCTACGATGCTTGTACTTGGAAGTATGAACCTTTCTTATGCAGATGGCACAAATGTAGTTACACTTGGAGCTAACTTATCAGAATCTCAAAAGCAACAAATGCTTAATTACTTTGGAGTAAAAAAAGACCAAGTCTTAGTTTTAGATGTAACAAATGCAGAAGAAAGACAATATTTACAAGGTGTTGCAACAGAAGGTCAGCTTGGAAAAGTTACTATATCTTGTTCATATGTTGAACCTACTAAAAAAGGAAATGGAATTAATGTTAAAACAGCAAATTTAACTTGGGTAACTAGCTCAATGATTGCTTCAACACTTACAACAGCTGGACTTGAAGATGCAAATGTTATCGCTGCTGCTCCATATCCTGTAAGTGGTACTGGTGCATTAACAGGAATTATGAAGGCATTTGAAGATGCTTCAGGAAAGAAACTTGATGAGACAAAGAAAGAGATTGCTTCTGAAGAATTGGTAGTTACAGGTGATTTAGGAGATGATATAGGCCAGGAAAAAGCAACTGGTGTAATGAATGATATAAAAACAGAAATTGTAAAAAATGGAACAAAAGATACTAATCAAATAGCAAATACAATAAACAATGTTGTAAATAATTACAATATTACTATTACACCAGAGCAAAAAGAACAAATTAAGGGTGTAATGAAAAAAATAGCTGACCAAGATTATGATTACAATAACATGAAAAATACATTGGACAATGTATCAGATAATGTAAATGAGCAATTAAAGAAATTAGGTGAAAGTGTTAAAGGCTCTGGTATATTAGACACCATTGGTGGATGGTTTAGTGGAATAGGAGACTGGTTCTCTGGTTTATTCTCAGGTGGAGATAAAAAAGATTTAGGAATCTTAAATAACACTAATGATGAGTCTCTTGGCTCTAATGCTGTAATAAACTCTACAGAAGGTGTTCAAATAAATCCACAAGATAATACTAATTCAAATAATGATAGTAATTCAAATAACTCAGAAAATGATAATACAACTAACAATGAAAATAAAGATAACTCTCAATCAAATAACGAGGACACAAATAATTCAGAAAATCAATCAAATAACAATGATTCAGTTGGTTTTTTTGAAAAAATAAAAAATTGGCTTTCAGGCTTATTTTAAAAATTAAATAAATAAAGAAAAAGAATTGCCTAAAATAGAAATTTTCTATGAAAGGCAATTCTTTTTCTTTGCAATAAATTTTTATTACTCACTCATCTTTTTAGATTTATCTATGCATGCACATATAGCTTTTATAACAGAGGCTCTAAAACCTTCTTCTTCAAGTACCTTAACTGCCTCTATAGTAGTTCCTCCAGGTGAACATACCATATCTTTTAACTCACCAGGATGTTTTCCTGTTTCAAGTACCATTTTCGCAGAACCCATAACTGCTTGTGATGCAAATTTATATGCTTGTTGTCTTGGCATACCTGCAATTACTGCTGCATCTGCCATAGCTTCTATAAATAAAAATACATATGCTGGTGCTGAACCACTCGCTCCAATTACTGCTTCTATAAGATATTCTGGCACTACTTCAGTATTTCCAAAAGAATTAAATACTTCTGTAACTGCTTCTAGGTCTTCATTGTTTATATTTCTATTTATAGAAAGAGAAGACATAGCTTCATTTACAAGAGCTGGAGTATTTGGCATTGTTCTAACTATTTTCTTATCATTTCCTATTATTGACTCTATATCTTCTATAGATTTTCCTGCTGCTATTGTAACTATAATTTTACTATCATCTATAAAATCTTTTATCTCTTCTAAAATATCATCATATATATCTGGTTTAACAGCTACAATCACTATATCAGAGTTTCTAGTTACTTCCTTTGAATCTTTTGTAGTTTTTATTCCAAAACTTTTATATATTCTATCAAGAGTTTCTTGACTATATGCTGATGCTATAACCATATCAGGTTCAACTAATTTTGAATTTACTATCCCTCCTATCATAGCGCTTGCCATATTTCCTGCACCTATGAATCCAATTTTTTTCACTATAGTACCTCCTTATTAGCTAATATTAATAGTTAAAATTTAAACTTCTTTAATTGTATCAGATTTCTCAAATGGATTTGGGATACTTACAACCAAAATCTTTACTAATTTATTAGTGTAATTAACCCAATTATGATTGTTCTTTTCACTATTATAGTGTATTGTGTCTCCTGGATACATTTCTATTTGTTCATCACCCAAAAATACTGTAAGAGTACCCTCTAGCACGTACACAAACTCCTCACCTTTGTGTACATAACAACAAATATCTTCATTACTCTTACTTGGAAGAATTTCAATTAGTCTTGGCAACATTGTTTTTTCTTTTAAATTAGATGATAAATGATAATGTATAAATGTTGAATTTTCTACATCAAACACTTCTTTCTCATAACTTCTCAATACAGCTCTTTTATGCTCTTTTGGCTTCATAAAAAAGTATGTTAATTCTACATCTAATACACTTGCTATTTTTCCTAAGGAATCTGTTGCTACGCTTGTCAATCCTCTTTCAAGCTGTGACAAAAAACCAATTGATAAGTTTGTTTTTTCACTCATATCTTTCAGTGTCATTTGTTTTTGAGTTCTAAGTTGTTTTATTTTTGCTCCTATGTCCTTATTCAAAACCATCACCCCTAAATAATTTTAATTTTTTCATAATATAAATACAAAAATATAAATATAGGCTATTATACCTATTTTATTTCACTTTTTAAAAATTTTATTAGTATTACTATAATTTATTATTTTTGTTTTGTCTATATTTTTAAGATTTATTTTTCACATATTTTTATATAACTTTGCCAACTAAATATCTATTCT
>NZ_JBJOCA010000031.1:0-48379 GCF_045898275.1 Clostridioides sp. GD02404 | reverse complement strand
TTTTTAATGTATTTATTCTAAGACCAGTAGTCTTATCTTCATCATAACTTTTTATAAAATCATCATATTCATCCTGTAGTATTTCTCTAATATCTTCTAAAAATTCTTCTGGTAAATTCGCCAAATTTATAATCCCCCTTCAATCTGCTTCGTTTGTTTGTCATTTATTTCTTTTAACTGTTTATGTCTTTTGCTTGAACTCTATTTTCTTTTCTTTTTCTTAAGATTACCGAAAAACACTTTTTTAGAGTGATTCATATATTTATCAAGTTTATCAAGATTTACCTTCCACAAAATTATCACATAAACTATAAGTAATATAATAGCCCATCTATATTCTATCATCAATATAAAATCAAAAACTCCATGTAATAAAATTGGAATCAATACAGCCATAAATAAGTACTCACGTCTCTTGTTTTTATTTCCTTCAAACTTATACTTAGAGATATAATATCCCATAGTAATAGCAAACATTACATGAGCTGGAATAGAGATAATCGCTCTATTAATACCAACTTGAAGGGCTAAATTACCACTTTCAGAAAAAATATAGACTATATTCTCAATTGTTGCAAATCCCAAAGATAAAAATACAGAGTAAATAATACCATCTAACTTTTCGGTAAAATGTTTTTCTTTAATTAGTGCAGGGATTAGTATTAGAGCTTTTACACCTTCTTCTACAAGCCCTGCAACTACAAATGATACATATATTAGTTCTGAATATCCTTCAAATACATTAAATTTCATCAGTAAATTTTCTAAAAGTATAATTATAATACTTAAAAAAGCACCTATTAAAAAAAATTTAATTAAATGAATTAAAGGCTCTCTACAATATTTATCTTTAGACCTTATCCAAAATAGCCCTATCAATATAGGAACTATTGCCAATAAAAATAAATCCAGCTTCATAGACTATTTTCCTTTCAAAATTTTTAATTCACTTCTGTTCAAAATTCTTAATTCATTTCTTCTTTATAGCATCTATTTATTTTTAGCTTATTTTGTTTTAAATACACTCTAAAATAGACATTAAATTATTCAAAGTCAAATATACTAAAATATTTTAAAAAATTTAAATTTATATCTATATTATTTAACAAATCTCAAGCTATATTCATATCTTGAAATATAAGGGAACTAAATTCATTTAAAGAAAGGGTGATTTGATGCAAGATGGTTTCTTAACAGTAAGTATAATCGATGCTACTAACAATAGACCTATTCAAAATGCAACAGTAAACATATATTCAATGTCTAATGGTAGCCAAAGCTCATCAACTTTATACCAAAACCTAACGAGTAATGAATCTGGTCAAGTGACTGGATTAGTATTACCAGCACCAGATGTAGATTACTCTCTACAACCATCTGATGTTAGACCTTACAGCCAGTATATAGTAGAAGCCATAGCAGATGGATATGAAACAGTTGTCATAGAAGGAACGCAATTATTAGCTACAATTGAAGCGAGACAGGGAGTTCCCATGTTTCCTAGAACAAGAAGTAAACGTTCTTTCTCAAGACAAAGTGAATTGATTTTTGATATAGGAGAACATACCCTATACGGTACTTATCCTCCTAAAATTCCAGAAAGTAACTCAAAGCCATTACCTCCTCCTACTGGTTTTGTTGTATTGGATAACCCTGTAGTACCTGAATTTATAGTAGTTCATGATGGTTTGCCAGAAGATTCATCAGCTCCAAACTATTGGATTCAATTTAAAGAGTACATTAAAAACATAGCCTCATCTGAAATATATTCAACTTGGCCTCAACAGACAATCTATGCAAATGTAATAGCTATAATATCATTTACTTTAAATAGGGTATTTACTGAGTGGTATCGAAATAAAGGATATAATTTTACAATAACTTCATCAACTGCATATGACCATAAATTTATAAACAACAGAAACTTATTTGAACCAATTAATGTAGTTGTAGATGCAATATTTAACACATTTATAAAAAGACCT
This sequence comes from Clostridioides sp. GD02404, assembly GCF_045898275.1. Taxonomy (NCBI): domain Bacteria; kingdom Bacillati; phylum Bacillota; class Clostridia; order Peptostreptococcales; family Peptostreptococcaceae; genus Clostridioides; species Clostridioides sp. GD02404. The sequence continues at coordinate 46,394 of NZ_JBJOCA010000031.1, read as the reverse complement.
CCTACTGCAAGGCAACCACTATTAGCACAATATTGCGATGGTCAAAAATCTCAATGTCCTAACCAAATGACTCAATGGGGAAGTAAAGATTTAGGTGACCAAGGATACGACTACGAAAGCATACTAAGATATTATTATGGAGATGAGATAGTATTTGAAAGAGCGCCTATAGTAAGTGGTGTCCCTGTATCATTCCCTGGGACTACATTACAAGTTGGTTCTACTGGACAATATGTTAGAACTATACAGAATCAGTTAAATGCCATATCCAACTCTTACCCAGCTATACCAAAGGTAATAGAAGATGGTATATATGGAACAGACACAGAAAATGCAGTTAGAATATTCCAAGGAATCTTTGGTTTACCTCAAAGTGGAGTGGTAGACTTTAAAACATGGTATGAAATATCTAGAGTTTACGTGGCTACAACTAGAATAGCTTCTTTAAACCCTTTAATTTAAAGTTTGATTTAGAATTTATTTTAGATTATCGATTCAAAATAAAAAATGGCTGTTATGAACTAATCTATACTATAAGTATTCTAACTTATAAGTATTATAGTCCTAACAGCCATTTTTGTAGTTATAACTTATTGTTTTAGAATCTTAAAACTTTAAATGGGGGATTTTAAGCTTCTTAAAAACAGTACTCGCAAATTTAGTTTTCTTTGAAATTGTATATTTATTTTTAATTTTAGTAAAATGTTGCTTCATAATGAAAATATTGCTTAGTTATTCTAAGTAATACTATTTTAAAGATTATTATTTTAAAAGATTATTCCTAGTTTAAATAATATTTTTGATTCATCAATAAACTTAATTTGTAACCTTAGATTTATTGGCTAAAGCTAATATTAGACCTAAAGCTATAGATGCAAATGCAGAGGCAATTACTCTATATTCAGCAGGGAATAAGAATACAATTGTATGGCATGGTATCCAGAAAAATGGTATAGTTTTTAAAACACTAAAACCAAGATAAGCATTCCAATCCACTACATTTACCACATCTTTAAGTGTTACCTTAATCCCTTTTTCAACTTCATATTTTTTGTCTATAAAACAATCCATAACCTTATGGAATAAAAACACAGTTGGTGACATTAGTATGTTCATAGTTGCACTCTTAAACAAAGCATTAGCAAAGGCTATTCCCTCAAAAGGAAGCATACCATCTACTTGTGCTTGACCTACACCTGCTGAGTAGATTGACATCGCATATGTTGTAACTATACCTATTATTCCCCAAACTATTGCTCTGTAAAAGACCCCTACTGGTATTTTCCAGTCTTTATGCAAGATTCTAGCACCAAGTAAATCTCCCATTGTAGCTAGTACAGCAAACTTGAAAAAACCTCCAATATATGGATGTGCACCTGTTGCTGCCATAAACACTTCTCTACTACTTGGTATCGCTAAGATAGCAATAATACAAATAAGAACTCCAATCCATATAAAATCGCCTTTTTTCATATTATAAATACTATTTAATATATAAATAGTTCTCCTTCCTGTCAAAGATTTATTTAATTTACAATTTATTTGTAATTATTTATTAACCATTGCTTATTAGATATTCATTTTCCATATTTAAATTTATAAAATCTTACTCTTAAATGATTGTATTTTAATCTTAATTTTTATTTATATTTTACCCTAACCCTTTATTTATCTACTTTACAACTAATCTTATTTACAATTACCCTATAATTTATTTTGTAATTGATTTCCACCCTAACCCTTTATCTAGTTTTCAACTAGTTTTATTTACAATCACCCTATAATCTATTTTACAATTGATTTCCACCCTAACCCTTTGTCTAGCTTTCAACTAGTTTTATTTACAATCACCATATAATTTGTTTTGTAATTGATTTCCACCCTAACCCTTTATCTAGTTTTCAACTAGTTTTATTTACATACTTATCATTTTATTTTTAGGCATTCATCCCTTCTTTTAAAGCTTTTATATTAATTTCTATAAACTTAGGTTTGACCTGTTGTGACACTACTTTTTCCCAATCTATATCATCCTCTATCTGTAGAGCCTTAATCAAAGCTCCTAAAAGGACCACATTCATAACTTTTTCATTTCCAAGACCTCTTGCAATATCAACTGCCTTTATCACTGTTACATCCACTTTTTCTTTAATATCATCTATTATATTTTCAGGATAATCCACTCTACCTGTTAAAATTGGTGCTGAAGGCATCTCATAATCATTCACTACTAATTTGCCATCAGGTTTTAGAAAATCAAGATATCTCAAAGCTTCCATAGTTTCAAATGAAACTAATACATCAACATCGCCCTTACCAAGTATAGGAGAGTGTACTTTTTCACCATATCTAACTTGAGTTGTTACACTTCCCCCTCTTTGAGCCATTCCATGAACTTCTGACATCTTAACATCATATCCAGCATCAATAAGACCAGCAGAAAGTATTTTACTTGCTAAAACAGTACCTTGACCTCCTACACCTGATAGCAATACATTTTTAACCTTTTTCATTATTCTTCACCAACCTTTTTTATAGCATTTACTGGACATACTTGTGCACACACTGTACAACCTACACATTGAGCTTGATTTATACTTGATTTCTTTTTAGATTTATCAAATCTCAAAGCAGGACATCCTGTTGTAAGACATTTCTTACATCCAATGCACTTTTCATCATCTACACTACAAACTGATGGTATAAGGTCAAATCTCTTTTTATCATCTTCAGTAAATTTTTTTAATGCACATGGCCATCTTGTAATTATTACTGATGGTTCCTCAATTGATAAAGCCCAATCCAATGCTCCTTTAGCTTCATCTAACTTATTAGGATTTACAACTTTTACATTCTTACATCCTAAAGCTTTTACTATAGTCTCAATATCCATCATTTCAGTAACATCACCTTGTAATGAAAATCCTGTCCCAGGATTCTCTTGATGCCCTGTCATACCAGTAATCCTGTTATCAAGAATACATGTTACAGTATTGCTTTTATTGTATATTATATCTATAAGTCCATTTATCCCTGTATGGAAGAATGTTGAATCTCCTATTGTACTTATAGTTCTCATATTAATATTATTTTTAGTAAATATTTTTTGTGCTCCATGAGCTACTCCTGGACCTCCTCCCATACATATACAAGTATCCTTAGCATTTAAAGGTTCTGCTCCTCCAAGTCCATAACATCCTATATCTCCACTTATAAGTACATTTTTAATTTTTCCTAACTCATAGAAAAATCCTCTGTGTGGACATCCTGCACATAATGTTGGTGGTCTACCTACTATCTTTTCTTTACTGTATTCTATTAGCTCCCTTTTTTCTCCCAAGATTGATTGTGCTATGATATCTGGGTTTAACTCCCCAATATTAGGTATCTTTTCCTTTCCAATACAAGGTATGTTATTCTCTTTTAAATGTTCTTCTATATAAGGTTCTAATTCTTCAATTACATAAACAGTCTCTACTTGTTCTGTGAACTCCCTAATTTTCTTAGTTGGAAGAGGATATGTAAATCCTAATTTTAAGTATGATACAGTATCTCCAAACACATCTTTAGCATACTCATAAGAAGCACCTGAAGTTATTACACCAATTTTTTTGTCATTCCATTCTATAAAGTTTAAATCTGTTTCATTAGAGAACTCCTCAAGTTTTTTTAATCTATCTTCAAGCTTAACTCTAAGTACTCTTGAAGTAGCTGGTATAGCATCAAATTTAGAAAGATTTCTTTCATATTTCTTTACAACTGTTTCTTCTTTTTCTCCTAACTCAACGAGACCTTTACTATGGCATACTCTTGTAACCATTCTAAATAAAACTGTAGTATCATATTTTTCACTTATTTCAACAGCTGCCTTTAACATATCTTTACATTCTTGGCTATTGCTCGGTTCTACCATAGCTATTTTTGCAAATTTAGCATAATGTCTATTATCTTGTTCATTTTGTGATGAATGCATTCCAGGGTCATCCCCTGACACAATAATCATTGCACCATTTACCCCCATATATGCATACGTAAATATTGGGTCTGCTGCGACATTTACTCCAACATGTTTCATAGCCGCAAGTGCTCTTCCTCCTGCAATAGATGCCCCTATTGCAGACTCTACTGCAACTTTTTCATTTGGTGCCCACTCTGCAATTATGTCATCTTTATACAGTGCTATATTTTCTAGTATTTCGGTACTTGGTGTTCCTGGATAAGCAGCTGCATAAGATATACCTGCTTCGTAAGCTCCACGTGCTACTGCCTCATTTCCTGTAAGCAATTGTTTCATGATTCTCCCCCCTTAGAAATAATACTCCTCTAATAGCTTAGTGTATTTGTTAGCGATACACTTTAAAAGCCATCAACATATACTTATTATCAATATGGTCTATATATTAATAAGTAAGTAATGATAAAATTAATCCACAAATTTATAATCATATTATTTAATTTATATATTAAGCAATTGCTATGCCAAGAAGTCTAAAAATTTTAAAACCCCTCTTAAAAATGCTAAATCGATTATTTTCTTTAACTTTTAATGAATCTAATAAATAACATTTAATTTTCGTTAGAATTTTCTAAATATTATAATTATTAATTTAGATAAAAAAAAATAATGTTAACATTTCTTAACATACATTAAAAAATGTTAACATTACAAATTGGGTTTAATACTTTTTACTTTGACTTGATTTACTTTTATTCTGTTTTTCCTCTAATTCTTACTTCTTTTTTCACTTAGACTTTAGCTCTTTTATTACTTATTTGAGTCTCATTTTACTCTCACTCAATATGTTCAATTGCACTTGTCTAAGTTTTTAATACTTTTTTACTTCACTTTAACAAACTTAAACTTCATTTGGGTAGTGTAGTTAATGAATATTTAAATAATCATCAACTACATGTTTATATCATCGCAGTAGCCTAATGTATTTAGTCATGCTTATTTAGGGTTTTAAGATATTCTTTGAGATTATATTTAACACTAATTAGTTGCTACATAATTTGAAGAAATAGCAAGTTGAGACCCATCTTCATTTTCTATAATGATAGGCTTCATAATTTTTAATCCTTCAGTTTTTATTTTCTCTAACTCTTGTTCCATTATCTTAATTGTTTTTTCAAGGTCTTCTTGACTTACATCTTTAACTTCATTAGGGTCTTTAGCATATGCTTTCATTTCTTCAATATGTTTAGCATATTCATCATAAGTATAATACTCTACTCCATACTTTTCTAACTCAGCAGGGTCAGTTATTCCTGATTTCATTAAAGATTCAAACTTAGGTAAAGTAATTTTAGATGAATCATTTCCATTTGCAAATACTGCTCCAGTTCCACCTAGTATCATAGCAGATACCATCATTGTGCTTATAATTGATTTTTTTATTTTCATAGCCAATCTTCCTTTCTTAGGGATTTATTTGGGTATTGTAGTTGACAGTGACTATTGCAATAGTTATTAACTACATCTTTAGACTATCATAATAGTCACTTTTGTGTCAAGTATTTTTATAAACTTTTTAATAAATGCTATTAACATTTCATTGTATGCATAAAAAATGTTAGCATTGTAAGCTTAGTACATTATCTACCACAGAAACTTATAAGCCCATTTCCATTGTCTATTCTGATAGGTTTCATAATCTTTAATCCTTCAGTTTTTATCTTCTCTAAATCTTGCTCCATTATTTTAATTGTTTTTTCAAGGTCTTCTTGACTTACATCTTTAACTTCATTAGGGTCTTTAGCATATGCTTTTAACTCTTCAATATTCTTAGCATACTCTTCATAAGTATAATACTCTACTCCATACTTTTCTAAGTCAGCAGGGTCAGTTATTCCTGCTTTTATTAGAGAATCAAACTTATCTAGTGTAATATTAGATACATCACTATTTTCATTTGCAAATATTGACCCTGTTCCTCCTAATACTATAGCAGCTGCCATCATTGTTCCTATAAGGGATTTTTTTATTTTCATAATCAATCTTCCTTTCTTAGAGATTTATTTAGGTATAATAGTTATCAGTGACTATTGCAATAGTTATTAACTATACCTTTAGACTATCACGATAGTCATCTTTGTGTCAAGTATCTTTATAATTTTTTTAATAAAAAATACTATCTCAAAATAATTAAACTTATTTCAAGATAGTATTTTAATTCTAAATCTCTTGTATTACTAGGATTTAAGGTTCCTTTACAGAAGTTCTATATTGAACTTTGCTGACTGACAACAAATTTCCTTGTCTTGATATAACTAAACCATTCTCATCATAACCATTTTTCTGAACTAAATAATTTGATGAATTAGTATAAGATATATCATTGTAATTACTTGATTTATTTACATACTTGTATTTACTACTATTAGATTTACTTTCTTTATTTACAGACTCATCTTCATTACTTTTAGATTTACTTTCTTTATTCATGGATTCATCTTCATTACTTTTAGGTTCATTTTCTTTATTCACAGATATTTTTGACACACTGACAGAAATATCAGAATCCTCATTTGAAGAATACAAATCAGTCGATTTATTGCTTAATGAAAATTCACTTCTATTACTTTGCTCACTTTTTGTTAAATCAAAAGATTCAACTTCATTAATTTCCTTATTTCCTGTTGCAAAAACAAGACTTGTCCCACAAACTAATACAGTAGAAACTAAAAAAGTAACATAAGTTGACTTTTTAAACTTCATAACATTAACTATTCTCTCTTCTATCTTTGTCTTTCCAAATCCATTGTAAATTGCCATCGAAAATGGATTATTCTCTTCTGCTAAACTTATCAGTGCAGTTGCATAATCAGCTCTATATTCTTCTCCAATCATATTCATTACTTTTTCATCGCAACTAAATTCTATGTCCTTATTTAGTAAAAAAAACATTATCCAAACTAAAGGATTAAACCAATGAATAACAAGAGCCAAAAGCATAAACAACTTCAACATATTGTCAAGTCTGTTAATATGGACCATCTCATGAGTCAAAACAAAGTTTAAAGTCTGATTATTACTATAATCCATTTGTTTTGGTAAAATAATACGTGGCTTTAAAATACCAGATGTAAGTGGTGTCTTAGTAAATTCAGATACACAAACCATAAATTTTCTAAAACACCTATTTTCATATATCCATTTTTTAATAAAATCATGATTTTTTATATGTATTGAAGTTTTAAAAAGATTAATTATTTTAATATACTTAGAGCATAAAAACATGCTCAGTATAATAGTAACCACAAAAGACAAAATACCTAACATCTCCAATATTGTAAGATTCTCAATATCAGATAGTACTTTATTGTTAGAAGTATTCTTACCTATAGAGTTACTAACTTCCTTAAGAGTGTAATCTTCAGCTGATGTAGCACCTAATTCAACATTAAAAGCGGATTCAATTATACTATAAATACTAAAACCAGAGTTTAAACTTACTGGTATAAGAAGTTTAAACAACACAATCAACCATAATAATACAAATACCTTCTTAGGTAATTTTTTAAATAAACATGCTCTTATGAAAATAACAATTAAAAGTAAAACTCCAGAAGTAAAACTCATTTCTAACAATTTAATGAACATAAATCTTACCTCACTTTAATTTTTCGACAATCTGCTTAAGTTTTGTAATATCATCACTTGAAAGATTTTCTTTATTAATAAAAGCTGAAAGAAATTTTTCTGAAGACCCTCCAAACATTTTATTAATTAGTGTTTCTGTTTCCTGTTTTTGCACTTCTTCTTTACTTATTAAAGCTTTACAAACAAAATTTGGCTCAATTCTCTCTATTGCACCTTTTGCTACTAATTTTTTTATAACTGTATACGTAGTATTTCTATTCCATCCTGTTTCTTCTTTTAGTATTTTTACTAGCTCCCCTGCCTTACTTTCTCCTATCTCCCATAGAACCTCCATTACTTTAAGTTCTGAATCAAATAATTTTATTTCCATATAAAATCGCTCCTCAAATATGGTTATCGCAATAGTCATTACTATAATTAAAAACTATCATAATAGTCTATACTGTGTCAACCATTTATTTTTTAATAACAAAAACTGCCTTTTAAGAAAAAAATTCTTATAAAAGACAGTTTTGTCATGCTATACTTTAATGTTCAAGTTAAAAATACATTTTATTTAACTGTAAAACTATCTTAATACATAGAATAAGATTTTTCTTTATCCAATAATATATCCTCTACATCTGGATTTTCTTTTAATAATTGTCTGTAAAAATTACAGTTAGTAACTCCTACATATGGAATCAACCATAATAAGCCTATTCCAAGAGTAACTATCGCCAGTATATACCATCCTATAAAGCTAAGGTTTAGTACAAATAATTTAAGTACATTTCCTTTCATCATATCTAAACTGGCACCCATCGCTTTAAATACACCTAAGTTATCTTTATCTTCACAAATTAAAAAAGCAGCTTGAGAAACATATAATAGCAATATATAAACTGGTAGCATAAGAACAAATATTATAAGAACTAAAGTTATTCCAGTAGAAATAATAGTTCCTATACCAACACTATCACTTGATAGGTATTCAATTGCTCCACTAGTAAGTAAAACACCGAATGATAAAAATGCGCCTATAATTGTGATTATAAAAGAATAAATATAAACAGCTATTGATTCTAATACATAAAGTCCAAAACTTCTTAAATAGATTCTTCCATTTACAAAAATATTTCCTATTCTTACTTTTTCATCTTTAGTAATCTTCAAGAACATGCATGTAAATCCTGCTGCAACGCAAAACCCTATTATAGCTACTACAATAGTAGTTAAAGGTTCAAAAGGCAATCCTACAATTGATATTAATACTATCACTGCAATATATACTGCCATAGCAATTGCACATGTACCCCAGTTTCCAGACAATTGAGCTTTTGACACTCTTTTTAATTCTTGCCTTGATACCATAAAAACACCCCTCTCATTTTATAAAAACTTTTTTGAAAATACATAAATAAACTTTTAACGTATAATATAATATTAATATATCATATTTTCGACTATATAACACACAATTATTCACCATGTTTTATCAAGATATATCATAATTGTATTGTTAGTTTTATATAGTCAAAATTAGCAAACATACCAAATAAATTTGATTGTACAATAAATATTGAAACAAATTATATTAAATGTACTTTATTTAGTAAAAAATTTATTTATTACTTGGCAAGATAAGTTATTTAACAAGATAAGTCATTTATAAAATATAATTTATAAAATAAGTAAATAACTTATAAAATATATTTTATATTTTTAGAATAAAATAAACTATCTCCCAAACATTTTATTATATGTTTAAAAGATAGTTTTTGTGTCTTTAAAATAAATTAAATTGTATATATTCCTTCACATAATTTTTGTATATTGCTTGGTGGTTGCCATTTACCATCTTTTTTAGTATATGTAATTAAAGTTGTAACATCCTTAGTTGGTTTTTTATTGTAAAGGTCTATAATCATTTTTGCCATATCATCTTGAACTTCTTTTTCTTTTTTGTTGTAATTCTTTTCATCAGTTACATATGATTTTACTAAAGTATTTGCTTCAGACATTACTTTACTAGTATCTAATGCTTTACTTACAACTTTTAAAGTTATCTTATCCTTACTAGAAGAATCTACTGTTACAGTCTTTTCAACACCTTGAATTAACTTAACAATTGTGTCATATATCTTTTCAGCATTTTCTTTACCATAAAGAGGAGTCAATTGAGCTAACATTGAAACCTTGTCCTTGCTATTATAAGTTTGAATTTGTTTATATTCAACTTCTGTTAATGCGTCAGAAATCCCCTTTTCGTCATATTTATACATTTCTAGTGCGGCTAAATTAGCTTCAAAATTTGACTTTACTTTTTCTTCTGCATTAGAACACCCTATAGTTAGAACTAAAACTAAAGCCATAATCGAAGATAATATTAACTTTTTTACCATTTTCATACAAATAGCCTCCCTCAACTAAGATAATAAAAAAATTTATTTATCAACATTATAACATAATTTTGTCTAATTATAGATTTATTTTGAAAATTTTACCACTTCCAGTCCATTCCAATACCGTTTTCTTTTGCTTTATCGTATATTCTTTTCGCTGTTACGACATCTTGTACACCTATTCCGACAGTTTTAAACACAATTATTTCATCATCACTTTCTCTTCCAGGAATAGTCCCATTTATAACATTACCTAAATCACCATTAAAATCATCTTTACTTATTTTACCTTCTTCTAATGGAATTAATATATCCCCTGATTCAGATAAAACTGCATCTGTTGATTCAAAAAATATCTTAGATGCTCTAGTTAAACAACTTGGGCACAACTCTTGCATATCTGGCATATATGAACCTACTGCACTTATTAAAGCTCCTTTTTTTACTAAGTTTCCGTTAAGTACAGGCTGTTTTGATGGAGTAGCTAGGACTATTACATCTGCATTGTCTATAGCTTCATCAGATGATTCAACTGCAATTATTTTAGTGTTATATTTACTTAATTTTAAATTCATTTCTTCTGCAAATTTTTCTCTACTTTCCTTATTTCTACTAAACACTCTTACTTCATCCAAATCTCTAGCTTCTATCATAGCTTCAAGTTGTGGTTCTCCTTGTCCTCCTAGACCAATCAAAGCCCCAATCTTAGAATCTTTTTTAGCCAATACATCTATAGCTGCTCCAGATGCTGCCCCAGTACGAATCTGAGTTACATAAGTTCCATCTAAAGCTGCACTCACTTCTCCAGTTTCACCATCTAATAGTAATACTGTTGCTGGAATTACTGGTTTACCTTTTTGAGCATTTTTAGGAAATACAGATACAATTTTTATTCCCCCACATCCCAGTTCTTCTACATATCCTGGCATAAATAACATACTAGCATCTTGGCTTGGAACTGGTATATTGGTTCTCAAAGGATTTACACTTTTTCCTTCACAATAAATTCTAAAAGCTTCCTTATCAGCCTCAATTGCATCTCTCATTGTAAATACTTTTTTTATGTCGTCTTTTTTTAAAAGTAGCATTTTTATACCCCCAATTTTAATAAATCTCTATGCTAGATATTATAGCATAACATTTAATTTAAATTTCTATTTCAAATTAAATAAATCTACATATTCTGGTTTTAACATATAGCTTATTAATTTTTTGTTTATTGAAAATTCTGGTATTCCTGCTGCATATGGAGTTATGTCATATAAATCAAAATACATAACTAAATTCTCATCCTGCAAATAAAAATTTTGATTCTCTTTTATACCTTTAAAATTGTATATTCCGATATTTTCTTTGTCTTTTTTTTCCATCTCAGTTATTTGTCTTTTAATTTCTTCATCTATAACTTCCTTGTATTTAGTGTTATCTTTAAATAAGTCCATTAGTTCTAAAAATTTTCCTGTTCTCATATCCACGTTGTATGCTATATCTTGATAAAATCCATGTGCACCGCCACTATAAGTATAATATCTTACTTTTATACTAAGAGCAGAGTCAGTATTCTTTTTAAGTTCAAAATCTACATTTGCAACAAACTTATTTTCTTCATCAGGATTATCCTTAAGATATTGCTTTGCTTCTGTGTATGATTTATTATAAAATTCAAAGATATCATTTTTTATTTTATCATTTGTAGACCTTTCAACAATCTTATTTGAATTTGTTATTATAGGCATATTTATAGTACTTTCTAGATATTCATCATTTTTCACTATTGTTTTACTTCCTATTGTACTTACTGATAAAGTTTGTTTGCTACTTGTAGTATCCTTTGGTAATGATTGATTATTCATAACACTTACTGCTTCTTTATTTCTGTCTAAATTAATCGAAGCATCTTTCCCTAAATTATTATATATATGGTCATGTTTAATTGCTAAAACAGCTATTATAGTCAAGGTTAAAACAAATACATATCTTAAAACTTTAGCTTTCATATCGCCTTTAAAAAATTTCATATTATCATTTTCCTCCTAAATATAAATCTCTCTTATTATATTTGGAGTTTCTAGGGTTTTTTATCCATATAATTTAATAAAAGATTAATTTTTTATTTACAAAAAATTAATCTTTTCGTTTTTAAATATTAAGATGTCTAATCAAACAGTTTGAAATTTCATCAAGTGGCAATTGTAATACAACAGAACCCCTATCAAAAGCCACCATTGGCATTCCATATACTATGCAAGAGTTTTCATCTTGTCCAATAGTAAATGAACCTTTTTCTCTCATTTTTAAAAGTCCATTTGCACCATCAGAACCCATGCCTGTAAGTATTATGCCTATTGAATTTTTACCTGCTACTTCTGCAACTGAATCAAATAAAACGTCTACTGATGGACAATGACCACTTACTTTCTCACCTTTTTCACAAGTTACATAATACCCATCTTTATTCACATGTAATTTCATCTGATAGCCCCCAGGTGCAATTAACACATTTCCTCGTTCTACTCTATCATTATTTTTAGCTTCTCTTACATTCATAACACACTGCTTGTCAAGCCGTTGTGCATACATATCAGTAAATATAGCCGGCATATGTTGAACTACAACAACTCCTGGTGTCGATTTTGGCAAGTCTTTTATAATTTCAAGTATCGCTTCTGTGCCGCCTACAGATGCACCTATAGCAATTACCATATTATTAAAATGTTCCACATTACCGCCTCCACAAAGTCATATATCAGAAATACTCTTTTATTTTTTATAGACAGCAGGTCTTACGTATTTATATTTGGTATTGCTTCTATTAATTATCTCTGCATGACCTACAAATAAAAAGCTATCTTTTTTAGTTACACTATAAAATTTATTTATGAGTTCTTCTCTAGTTTTTAAATCGAAATAAATCATAACATTTCTACAAAAAATCAAATCAAAATGTTGATATGAGAAATCGTTCATTAGATTAAAGGGCTTAAAAGTTACGCTTTTTCTAATCTTATCACAAATTTTAAATGTACCATCTTTATTATCTATAAAATACTTCTTCTTCCACAAATTAGGAACATTATTAACATTTAATTCTGTATATGTAGCCCTCTTAGCTTTTTCAAGTGAATTCATTGAAATATCAGTAGCTATAATCTTAATATTCCACAATTTTTTATTATGTCCAAAATAATCATCTAAAGTCATAGCTATTGAATATGCTTCTTCTCCACTAGAACAACCTGCACTCCATATATTTAAGTTTCTTAATTTATTGTTTTCTTCCCAAAAAGGAAGTATATTATCATGTATAAACTCAAAATGTTGAGGTTCTCTCATAAAAAATGTATGATTGGTACTCAATCTATTTATTAAGTTTATAGCCTCATTTCCTGTCTTATCTTTAAATAATATATTCATAAACTGACTAAAAGAACTAAATTTTTTCTCTATCATTGTATTATATAACCGACCTTCAATTAGTGCTCTTTTTTTGCTTAAATCAATACCATATTCTTTTTTTATATGGTTTACAAGAATTATAAATTCTTCATCTGTGAGCTTTATCATGCAAAAAATTCCTCCTGCTAATTTATCAAAACTGACTACATGTTGTTAATCAAAAACTTTCGAATATCTAAAATTAGTATAGAATTATCTCCAACTTTTGCAATTTCTTTTATATCTTTATTCGTATTTATGTTGTTAGAATCAGTTGTCTCTAATAGATTTATCTTTTCTATAGGGATAACATCGACAACTTTATCTACAATAATTCCAACTTGATACTCATCAACCTTTGTAATTATTATACATGTTCTCTCATTATAATCAGTCTCAGGAAGATTGTATTTTATATGCATATTAATAACAGGTATTATCCTTCCACGTAAATTAATAACTCCGATTATATACTCTGGAAGACATGGTACACATGTTATTGATTGAAATCTTATAGTCTCAATCACATTTTCTAATTCTATTCCATAAATAACATCATTAACATAAAATGTTAATACTTGTTTAATAATTTCATCTTTAGACATACTTTTAAATCCCCTAATATATTTCCATAATGTTATCTGCATCTATAATCAAGCTTATACTTCCATCTCCAAGTATTGTGCATCCTGATAATCCATTGCTTTTCATATTGAATCTATTAAAATAAACTGGAAATGGCTTTACGACAACCTGTTGATTTCCTATTATTTCATCAACGAAAATACATGCCGCTTTCTGCTCATTTTCAATAATTATCATATTCCCATGCATTAAGTTAGTTACATCTGTCTGAATATTATATACTTTATGCAACCTTATAATAGGAATACATGCTCCATATATCATAATTAGTTCTCTTGTATTACCTTCTGTAACTATTTGGTTTAAATCTGTAAGTTTAAATGTTCTCCTTATTGATGATATTGGTAAAGTAAACAGTGAATCTCCAACTTTAAACTCCATACCTTCTACTATAGAAAGAGTCAGTGGTATTTTCATAGTAAATGTTGTTCCTTCATCTTGTTTGCTTTTTACTTCAATTGAACCTCCAACCTTTTCAATACTTTTTCGGACAATATCCATGCCTACTCCCCTACCAGAAAACTCAGTTATGGATTCTTTTGTAGAAAATCCTGGAGTCATAATCAAAGAATTGACCTCATCATCAGTATATTCATTGCTTGAATGTTTGAGTATACCTTGCTCCTTGGCTTTTGCTAAAATCTTATCTTTCATAAGACCTCTACCATCATCTGCAATACTTATTATAGCTTCTCCACCTAAGTTTTCAGCAGATAGTACTATCTTTCCTACTTCTTCCTTGCCTTTAGCTATACGCTCTTCAATAGGTTCTATTGCATGGTCCATAGCATTTCTTATAAGGTGCATAAATGGTTCTGCTAAATTATCGATTACATTTTTATCTACTTCTGTTTCTGCACCTATGGTTATTAGCTCTACATTTTTATCTAATTTTTTATTCATATCTCGTACAATTCTATGCATCTTTTGAAATACACCAGAGATTTGAATCATACGCATCGACATTACTATATCCTGTAATTCATCCGTAAGTTTATGCAATTGTCTTGTTGCTTTATTGAAATTGTCTATATCAACACCTGTAGAATTTACACTATTTACAACCATTGATTCCATAATTACAATTTCTCCAACTATATTTTGAAGTAAATCTAATTTTTCTAAATTTACACTCATAATATTCTGTTTATTTATTGGCAAATGCTCATTTTCATCATTTAGATTATATTTTTCTGTATCTATCTTTTCTTTTAAAATACTTTCTTGTAGCTCATCTTCTGTTGTATAAGTATTCTGATATTCTATACCTATTTCCTGATTGTCTTTTAATTTATTTTCTACTTCACCATTATCTTGCGTTCTTTTTACTTCTACATCTTCTTCACTAATATTTATATATTCTTTTACATAGAGATTATCTTGTATAGTTCTATAAACTATACTCTTGTCATCTTTAGCAATAAACTGTATATAAAACCCATCCTTTTTAATATATTCTGCTGCTTCTGTATTTGTTTCCACATCTTTAGGATAAAATTTTATAAATTCACAGTAGTCTCTAAGTTCAAATATAAGCATAAAAGCTCTTACATTTTCCATCATACAATCTTGCTCAAAGATTATTTTTACTATATCAGAATTTTCTTTGTATGAAAAAACTGAATCTATTATTTCTTTATCATCTGTGCTTTCTAAGCTTGTGTTATTTTTTGATTCCATAGAAGTTGATAACTCCAAAGTACCTACATAATCTTTGATTATTTCTATAAAGTTAGAGTAATCAGAAGATATGCAATCTCCTGACTGCAACTTACCTATATCACATCTTATAAAATCCAAAGCTTGAAAAACCAAGTCAAATAAAAAGTCATTATCTAAAACTTCTATCTTTTCTTCACGTATGACATAAAATAAATCTTCTACACTATGTGCTAAAGCAGCTATGTTGTCTAATCCCATCATAGAAGCTGAACCCTTTATTGTATGCATTATTCTAAATGTTTCATTGATATTACTGTAACTAAACACTTTTTCTTTTTCTATTTGAATAATAATTTCATCTAACTGTTCAAGTAATAGACTTGTCTCAAATATAAACATATCTAACATTGGTCTCATACTCGGCTCAATATAATTCATATTTATCACCTACGGCCTACAAATAATTTTCTATTTTACGTTATAATTTTACACTATCTATAACATCTTATAATTTAAATCCATGATGATTCTTTTATCTCATTTTCCTTTAGATGAAATTTTTCTACTAATTCTTTTAAAATTTGTGCTTGAGCTGACATCTCTTCTGAGGCTGCTGCACTTTCCTCTGCTGTTGCTGAGTTCATTTGGACTACTATAGAAATTTGCTCTATTCCAGATAAAATCTGTGTAATTGCTATTTCTTGGCTATGTACAGATGAAGAAATTCCATTAATATAATCAGTAGTTTTTTCTACACCATTCACCACTAAATCCAAAGCCTTTGCAGTCTCTTTGGCAATTTTAACACCATTTTCTACCGTCTTAATGGCCTCTTCTATGAGAATTGCAGTATTTTGAGCTGCTTTTGCACTTTTACCAGCTAAAGACCTAACCTCATCTGCTACAACTGCGAATCCTCTACCATATTGACCTGCTCTTGCTGCTTCAACAGCTGCATTTAATGCAAGAATATTAGTTTGAAAAGCTATCTCATCTATTGTTTTGATTATTTTTGATATTTCACTGGATTTTTCACTTATTTCACCCATTGAAGTCATCATATCATCCATACATCTGCTTCCGAAACTAACTTGTTGTGCTGATTGGTCAGACACTTCACATGCAAGACTAGCACTATCTGCACACTTCTTAATTCCATCTGATATTTCATTAATTGTAGAAGCTAATTCTTCCACTGAACTGGCTTGTTCTGTAGCCCCTTGTGAAAGAGCTTGAGCACCTGCTGCTACTTGTTCTGATGCACTTGCAACTTGTTCTGCCGATAAATTTATTTCAGAAAAATCACTATTAAAAGAGTTTATTATACTTTCTAATGATGTTTTAATTGATTCAAAATCTCCTATAAATTCTTGGTCTATCTCTACTCTTAAATCTCCTTTTGCAATACTAGTTAGTGTACTATCTATAAGGTCTATATAATTTAAAAGCATACTTTGCATCTTTTTAACAGAACCAACCAACATCCCTATTTCAGATTTACTTTCTTCAACATCTATACTTGTTCTTAAGTCTCCAGATGCAATTCTTGAAAAGTGTTTTTCTACTTTATTAATAGGAATTACTATTTTTAATTTTATTACTGTATATTCTATTATTGTCAATATTATTAGTAGAGAAAGTATAAATATTGTTCTCAATATTAGGCTTTGTAATTCTTTTTTAACTTCTATAATTTCAGCATTTGAACGATTAGCTATATTCTCTTGAAATTCATTTATTAAAGAATCCATTCTTTCTTGAGAGTTTATATATTCACTGCCAAAAATTATACTCTGTGCCAAGCTCTTATCATTATTTTCAACTGCTTTTATAGCACTTTGTTCTCTTGGCACCAAAGAATCAGATATTTCTTTCGCTTCTAAGATTTTATTTGATTCACTTTTTGTAAGACCAATTCTTTCTAATTTATTTAAAGCTGACTCTCTTGTTTTTCCATACAACTCTTTTTCATAAGTATCTTTATCTTTTTTATCGCCTGTAAAGACATATCTTCTTAATACATCACTTACTTCTCTTGTCGTATCTTTTATATACTGGCTTTGAGTTCTCAAATTATTCATATCATTAATGCTTTTTTCCACTTTCTCAAATGCTTTATAAGATGAAATTGAAGAAAAAATCCCTGCTAGAACAGCCATTACTATAATAATCAGCAATACAATTGCTAATTTAGAAAGCTTTACTTCTCTTTTCATACCTCTACTCCTTTATAAAGTAAGTTTATTAAGATATTAATTTATATCCTTTTTAATCCTTTCATTGTACTTACTACGCTACAATCTTTTCCTAAGTTTTTGCCCTCATACATCGCTTTATCTGCTAAGGATATGTTTTCTTCTAATGATATATTTGAGTTTACCTCTACTACTCCTAATGTAATAGTGCATCTTATTTTGTTTTCTTTATAGTTAAATTCAAAGTCTTTTATTTCTTTGCGAATTCTTTCTGAAAGAATTTTAGCACCTTCCATTGAAGTATTTGTAAGCATTATCAAAAACTCTTCTCCACCCCATCTTGATACAGTATCAACCTGTCTACAATTCTTTTTTATTATACTTGATATTACTGTCAATACAAAATCACCTGCTTCGTGACCATAAGTATCATTAATAACTTTGAAATCATCAATATCGCCTAGAATAAGAGATATTGTAGCCTCATTATACTTATTAATTCTTCTTTGTTCCATAAGTTGATTAATTATATGTCTTCTATTATAAAGACCTGTAAGATAATCTCTTACAACGAGTCTATTCAATTTTTCAAGAGAAGACTCCAGCTCATTATTTATCTTTTTTAATTTATCTTGAGATTTCTTTACTTCAAGGTGAGCCATAATACGAGCTTTTAATTCTGTCATACTAAAAGGCTTCACCATATAATCTATTGCACCTACACCAAACCCCTTTACTATATCCGTATCTGCATTTTTTGAAGTTATAAATATTATAGGTATATCTGCTGTGCGAAAATTAGATTTTACTTCCTTACAAAAATCAAATCCAGAGTTGTCTGGTAAAATTATATCAAGTAAAATAATATCTGGTATACATTCTTCAATAAACTCTTTTGCTTCTATTGCATTAAATGCTTTTTTCACCTTAAAATTATCTTTTGTAAGTGTTTTATCTATTAAATCACACATTAGGACACTATCATCAACGACTAAAATTGTTCCTTGTTGCTTATTTTCCATATACGAACCTCTCTTAAACATAATATATTAAAATTCTAGTAATTTAAAATTCTTATACTTAATAATTATACCACTACATCCCCAAATGTTCCCATCACAATCTCTTTATAATAACATTCTAATTATATCCCTGTGCTACATGATAGTGCAATTATATTTATTAACTACTTCATCTATTAAAATTTCTTCTTTATCTGTCAAAAGTTTCTCTAAATCTAGTAAGGTAATTATTTTACTCTCTATTTCTCCAATACCACTTACAAAATAATCTGAATACTCAAAAGTAACTCTTGGTGGTGGAGAAATTTGACTTTCTTCTAAGCTTATTATCTCATCAACTTTATCAACTATAAATCCTACTGATAAATCCTTTACTTCGACTACTACTATATACATGCAGTTAGCAACTATTAAATCATTTTTTTTAAGTCTCAAACGCATATCTATTATTGGAATAATTTTACCTCTTAAATTTATTATACCTTTAGAATATGTTGGGAGTTCTGGAATAAATATAATTTCTTGATTTCCAACAATTTCTACGACCTTTTCAATCTCAACACCGAAGTCTTGTTCATCTACTTTAAATTTTAGATATTTAATTCCCTCATCAGCTAGCCTATAATCTAAATATGGGTCATCTGGAAATCTCATTTAATTCCTCCCCTCTAAAATCTACTCTCTATAAAATCTACATTATATTTTCTTTTTACCTTTATTTATTGAATCTACAATCAATTCGCCTGTTTCAGTGCAAAAACGTATTGTTCGTCCATAATTCATACCTGTGTCTTCTGCTACTATTGGAATATGTAATCCTAAGAGTGTTTTTTTTACTGCTTCAACATTTCTATGCCCTATGCTTGCAATCGATGAATTGCTGTTTCCTAAAAACATTTGAGCTCCACCAGCAATTTTTGCTTTTATATACATTCTGTTTGCACCTATATGTTCCATAGATTTAATAAGCTCATTTATTCCTGTGTCTGCAAATTTGTATTTATTTTCAATGTTAATAGCATCTTTACTATATGGCAACATAACATGTAACATTCCACCAATTCCTGCTATTTTATCTATCAGGCATACTCCTACACAAGAACCAAGTGCATATGTAACCAAAACATTTGGTTTACAGGCTATCTTCATATCTGCAATGTTTACTACTATCTCTCTATTCATACTTTTAATCCCAATCTCACCAATATTTCTTTAAGTGAACTCATTTCTGGAATCATCAATATGTGACTAGTAAAATAATTATCACTCATTTTGAACTTATTTTCTATAAATAAAATTTGGTCACCAACATCTGAAAACCTTATCATAGGTACATTTAGGACAGCTCCAACCATATCTATACACATATCTGGAACTGAAATACTTATGGTCATATCTAACATAGATGCCATAGCATTTACATATGAACTTGCCATAATATTTCCTATTTCTTTAATTGCTGAAATTTCAATACCTTCAATCTCATCCAAAACCGACTCTTCTTTATTAAAAAGAGAATTTAACATAAGTTGGGTGATTGATTCATCCAACAAAAACATAAACATTCCATTAATATCGCCTTTCATATCTAGTAAAATGCATACTACTTTATTTTCTGGACCACCAAGCAAATTTGTTGCTTCATTATATTCAAGTATATTTACCATTGGTATTAATACTTCTATATTACTATTTATCATGGATGCAAGTGCAGTGATTGCATTCCCAGAGCCTATATTACCAATTTCTCTAAGAGCATCTATATGAGCATCATCAAGTTCTAAATAATTTATAATATAAACCCCTCCCTTTAATTATTTCATTTATGTACCTTTCACTATATCAGTGTGTATTTACATTTTTACTTTAAAGCATTTTGCACAACTTTGATTAATGTATCTGTTTTAAAGGGCTTCACTATAAAGTCTAACGCTCCTAGTTTTATAGCTTCTACAATCATATTTTCTTGTCCTATTGCAGAACACATCACCACCTTAGCATTTGAATCTAACTTTTTTACTTCTTTCAACACCTCTAAACCATCTTTTTTTGGCATTGTAATGTCAAGTAACATCAAATCAGGCTTTTCATCTTTAAATATATTACAAGCTTCTTCTCCATCATTTGCTTCTACTAAATTTCCATAGCCACTTTTACTCAGAGCTTCTTTAATCATCATTCTCATAAAAATAGCATCATCTACTATCAAAATTTTATTTTCCATAAAACTAACTCCTCCATATGTACAACAATAAATGCTTTTATTTCAAATATTGTCTATACTATCTGACTATTTTTCGCTACATAATAAATACATTTCATTGATAAATAAAAGTAATTATTTATGCCATATTATATTCAATTATATTAACACAATTTGTCAATTAAAAAACTTATATATATATTGTAATATATGTTTGGCATTTTGACGAGTTAATAAAAATATAATTGTACAAAACATAAAAAGTTGTCAGAAGTAATCAAATAAAGATAGAATAACCTTATGTTTTTTATATTCATATAAAATTTTTTTTTCAGATTCATTAAAATTATTTTTGTAGATTTATTTTTATAATCTTCCAAAGTTGTAATCTATAAAAAACGAAAAACACTTCTCATGCTACTTAAAATATTAAATTACAGGTTTATTTGCTTCTTTACTATATAATTTCTAACTTGCTTAACATCCAAGAAATGGTTATTTAATTACTTAATTGTATTTCTATATATGTATTATCGATTAAATTGGGTTTAGCTTTATACATTATTTTTCTATAATTTTTTTAATTGTTTATTCATAAATTCAAAAATGTTATTATAGTCTGTACTTACAATTTTTTTCTTTTTCACGTTGAAAGTTACAATTTAAATCATGATATTTACAAGTGTTTATTTACAATTTTCCTAACATCATTAGCAACGATTCAAATCAATACTGATATTTTTAAGTACTAAAAAAGCAGTAAATCTTTTATAGACTTACTGCTTATAGTTATTAACAATAAAACTGACTGTAATAAACATATTGATTCTTCAACATATTTATTACAATCAGCAACTTTCAATAAAATATCATGCAAACATTCTAATTTACTCCATGTATCTTTATTCATATAAAGGCACTGATTATTAGAACATTTCATCTCCACTCTTAAAACCAAAAGCTGGATGGAAATCGAATTTCACTGCACCCACAGCAACGTTTGGTCCAACAACTTTTTTAATTCTGTAAATACCCTCGTTACCAAAGCCAGCACATAGTTCAATAGCTGTACATCCCTTTTCTACCATTTCTTTTGCTACAACTTCTGCTTCATCATAATTTTCCACACCAATAACATTCATATTTATTGTATCAGATGGAATAACTGCTCTTTGCTTCTCAGCATTAAGACCTTTAGCAACATAAATAAATGCACATTCAAACATAGGAAAATCCCCCTTTATAGTTCATGTATGAAAACTATAAAATTTTCAAACACTCTATTGTCTTGCCTCTAACATTTACCAATTTATAATACCCCTCCATCTGATATATGTCAATAAAAAATTACATATATTCAATATAATGCAAATCTAGTTTATTCCTATGTAAATATGAATTTCATGTTTATCAGAATCATAGGTATTACCTTGGTATTCTTCAAAATCACTTATATAATTTCTATCAAAATCCATTTGCCAAAATTCAGCCCAGAAATCTCCTATCGCTTTGTGAATATCTCCTACTACAATAAATTTTGCATACTTACCTGCTGGTATAACTTTACTTATAACAATTTCTTCCACAGTATTATTAGTATTTAATTCATCTAAATTGATATCTTTATCAGCATCACTATTTACTTCACAACACGCAACAAAGTTATATGGATTTGTAAAATCGCCTTGATAATCTGTATATAAGCCTATTGTCTTTTCATTCTTTTTACCTTTTATAGAATTATATATACCTTTTCCCATAAATCTCTTCCATGACTCACCTATATCTTTTACTGCTTGTCCATCTTGGTTTGTAGTTTCTTTTGATATTCCTACAACTATTTTCTCACTTATATTTACTATTTCATAATCCATACTTTATACCTCACTTTGTTTTTATTAATCTATTTTAATATTAAATTTATTTAATTAAATTATAACTTATAATATACGACACCTTTATGTCATATTTTTAATATAATTAGACTTAGTGAAATATTTTGCAATTAATAAATTTCAAATGATTCTTTTAATCAAAGTATTATAATGAGTAAATTTTAGATAACCCTTTCAATCTAATTATTACATTATCTCTAACCTCTTTAGGTTCAAGTATTTCAACACTATCTCCAAAAGATAAAATATAACCATAAATCCACTCACCAATAGGAAATTCAGCGGTTACATCATATGTATTATCTTTGTTTTTAGTTATTAAATCTTTATTAAAATCATCAAACACTCTAAAAAGCATCTTCTCTTTAAATCTCAATTTCAGGGTTACAGTATTTTCCTTAATCACCTTAGAATCATCAAAACATACATCTTCTATTATCTTTCTTGAAAACACTTCTTCTTTCACAACTAAGTTTTTTATTCTACTAATTCTAAATATCCTAAAATCGTCCTTTAATCTACAAAATCCATATAAATACCAAGTCTTACTCTTATACATAAGTTTCATAGGTTCGACAGTTCTATTTGTTTGACTTGACATGCTATTTACATAATTAAAATTTATGGCATTACGCCTTAAAATAGCTTCTTTTATTTTTGTAAATTTGTCATCTTCATTAAAATTACTTCCCCATTCAGTAAAATCTATTTCAATCCAATTTGCAAAGTTCTGCTCTCCAAATATTGAACCAATTTTATTTACTACTGAATTTATTTCTGGATACTTTGTTGCTTGTAAGGTTTTGAGCGCCACTATCAAACTCTCTTTATCTTCATTTGATAATATGGTCTTATCTATAGAGTATTCTTCTATTAAAGATATCCCGCCCCCCTTACCTTTTGTCATATATACTGGTACTCCTGACATAGATAGAGTTTCTATATCTCTATATATAGTTCTTGTAGAAACTTCAAACCTCTCTGCCAACTCTTTGGCAGTTACCAGTTTCTTATTTAAAAGTATTACTATTATTTCTGTTAATCTATTGATTTTCATTTACTACCACCTACTAGAATCATTATTATTTAATCTAAGTTAGTTGTACTAACTTTTAATAGTTAATTTAAGTCTTATATTTATTCAAATCTTAAAATACTTTTATTCATTTTAAAATTTCAATTTACTCTTTCTTAGTTTTATATTATTTATTTTAAAGCTTTTTATCTATTATTCCTACAATATTTAAATAATTTTTTAGGAATGAATAATATTACAATATATTGAAAAATATGTAATATTTTACATTTTTTTCGTTGACAATGTTAAATTTTTGTTTTATCCTTATTTAAGGACATGTTAATGACATTTCTGAAACTTATTTAAAATAGTATTTTTTATAATATACAGGAAAACGTATTATATCTAAGAAAACGTATTATATCTAAGAAAACGTATTTTTTATTTTAAATAAGTAAAATACTTATTCTTTTTGGGGAGGAAATCATGGAAAGTAATAAAAAACATTTTATTCAAGTATTTTTAACTTGCTTAATATTAGTAGTAATATGTGAATTTATAGGGCAAAGAACTATAGCTATTGGAAAAGCTTCTATAGTACTATTTCCTATGCTCTACGCAGTTATAATTGGACTTATAATAACACCAGATTTATTAGGGAAAAAAATTAAAGCACTTAAAAAAGTCATTGGAGAAAAAGAAATAAATATTGCTGGAGAAGTTGTTGGCATTGCACTAGTAATGCTTGGTATAAAGTATGGTACTACAGTTGGTCCAAACATTGATAAGATAATTCAAGCTGGACCAGCATTCATAGCTCAAGAATTTGGTCATATACTTGCACCAATCGTTGCATTACCTCTTGCATTAATGTTTGGTATGAAAAGAGAAGCTGTTGGAGCTACTGCAAGTATCAGCCGTGAACCTTCTTTAGGAGTTATATCTGAGAAATATGGCATAAATTCTCCAGAAGGTAGTGGTGTACTTGGCACATATTTAATGGGTACAGTTCTTGGTACTATATACTTTAGTGTACTAGGTTCGGTCTCTATTTATAGTGGTCTTCATCCATATGCTTTGGGAATGGCTTGTGGTGTTGGTAGTGGAAGTATGATGACTGCCGCTGCTGGTTCATTATCTACTATGGTTCCACCTGAAATGGCAGATACAATACTTGCCTATGCAGCAACAAGCAATATGATGTCTAGTATAACAGGAATTATATTCTTAGTTTTTGTATCCTTACCATTTACTAATTTCATGTATAAAGTTTTAGAACCTAAATTTTCTAGAAATAAAAAAACTAAAGAAATTGAAACAACAGAAGGAGAGTGCTAATAAATGTTTGCTAATTTAAATTTGAAGAAAAGTTCATTTCAATTATTGGTTATGTCTGTCATTGGAGTTATAATTCTTATAGGACAAAGAATTAGCGTGGGTACATCTATAGTTACAGCTCTTCCTGGAATGGTTATGTTAATATTAGCTGCTATGGCTGCTATGATTGTAAAGGATTTATTTCCTAAATCGATATTTCCAGCTTTTGGATTTGCAACTATAATAGGTCTTTTACTTAGTATGCCATATAGCCCAACATCTGAAGTATTCTTAACAAATACTAATAATATTAACTTTATGGCTATAACTACTCCACTACTAGCTTTTGCAGGAATTTCTGTTGGAAATAAAATAGAATCTTTAAAAGAGATGTCATGGAAAATAGTTATAATATCACTTATTGTTTTCACAACTATATTCTTTGCATGTGCGAGTATAGCTCATATAGTTTTAAGTATTCAAGGTAAAATATAGGAGGAATTTATTATGAATAAAGAACAATTAAAATCTCTAGTAATAAAAACTATAGATGAAAATAGAGAAAAAATATTAAAAATAGGTCAAGGAATATATAAAAATCCAGAGTATGGATATAAAGAATTTAAAACTACAGAAGCTGTTTCAAACTTCTTTGAACAAGAATTAAACTTATCTGTAGAAAAAAATATAGCCGTAACAGGATGTAAGGCAGATGCAAATACTAATAAAAAAGGCCCTCATATATCTATACTTGGAGAATTGGATGGCATATCATGTAAAGAACATAAAGATGCTAATGAAATAGGTGCTTCTCATACTTGTGGACACAATATTCAAATAGCTGGAATGTTAGGTGCAGCTGTTGGTCTAGTAAAAAGTGGTGTTTTAGAACATCTAGATGGTAAAGTATCTTTTATGGCTACTCCAGCTGAAGAATTTATTGAGTTAGAATATAGAGAACAATTAAAAAAAGAAGGAAAAATAACTTACTTTGGTGGAAAACAAGAGTTAATAAAAAGAGGTTATTTTGATGATATAGACATATCTATGATGTTTCACTCTTCTGACTTAGGGGAAGATAAAGCTTTAGTAGGTCCTGAGAGTAATGGATTTGTTGGAAAAAAAGTTAAATTTATAGGTAAAGAATCTCATGCTGGTTCTGCTCCACATGATGGTATAAATGCTTTAAATGCAGCAATGCTTGCTATAAACAACGTAAACGCACTTAGAGAGACGTTTAAAGAATCTGAAAGAGTTAGATTCCACCCTATCATCACAAAAGGTGGAGATATAGTAAATGTTGTTCCTGCTGATGTCCATATGGAATCATATGTAAGAGCTAGAACTATAAACGGTATGATTGATGCTAATTCAAGGATAAATAAAGCCTTAATGGCTGGTGGAATGGCAGTTGGAGCTGAGGTCGAAATAACTGAAATCCCTGGCTACTTACCAATATTACGATACAAAAATCTTGATAATTTATTTAAAAATAATCTTGAAGATTTAGGTCTAGAGGGAAAAGTTGTTGATGGTGGAGACTTTACAGGTTCTTTTGATTTTGGTGATGTATCTCATATAATGCCTACTCTTCATCCTATGATTGGCGGTGTAAAAGGTGCTCTTCATACAAGAGATTTTGAAATAGTTGATGAAGATTTGGCTTACATAATCCCTGCAAAAGCAATGGCACTTACAGTTGTAGACCTTCTTTTTGATAATGCTAAAGATGCTAAAAACATATTAGATGCCTTTACTCCAGTTATGACTAAAGAAGAATATCTAACATTTTTAGAAAAACACGATAAAACTTTATAAGTATATTTTTATAGTACAAAAGATGGTATATGCCTTAAAAGCTATACCATCTTTTCTTACATTTCTCTTTATTTTTAGAATACCTTATTACCAATCTTTTACTTTTCCAATAAAATACATAGCATAAATCACAACCAAAATAAAACATATTATTCTTAGTAAAATCCCTAATATTATTTAGAAAAAATATAACAAAGAGATTGACCCTCACGTATAGTGATAGTATACAGTAGTAGTTAGGGATAGAGTTAATAAGTAAATACTATTTCTTGCAAATATAATATTAGCTATGTCTCAATTACCAGAGTATGAAAGAAGGTGAATTAAAATGATGACAGTAAAACAGGTTTCTTCGATAACTGGTATTAGTATACGTACTCTACAGTTTTATGACGAAATTGATTTATTTAAACCCACAGAAATAACGAGCGCTGGATATAGATTATATGATGAAAAAGCATTAGAAGTTTTACAACAAATTCTATTTTTCAAAGAACTTGATTTTACATTAAAAGAAATTAAAGTAATCATGGAAAATCCTAAATTTGATATGATTACTACATTTGAGAATCAACGAGAACTAATTCAAATAAAAAGGGATAGATTAAATGCTCTATTAGAGTTACTTGATAAACTTATAAAAGGAGAAAAATGTATGGATTTTAAAGATTTTAATATGGATGAATATTTTCGTATATTAACTGAGTTCAAAGAAACTCATACTGATGGAATTATCAAGCAATTTGGAAGTGTTGAAAACTTTGATGAAATGATTTCAGAAATGAAGTCTAATGAAAACAAAATAGCTGATATGGCAACTAAACAGTATGGAAGTATCGAAAAATACACAAAAGCTATGGAAAGTAATCTTCAAAATTTTATATCTAATGGCTCTACTATTGACCAAGCAGAAGTATTTAACCTTATAAAAAAAAGCGATGATATTACAAAAAAACTTACAGAGAATCTAAGTAAAGATGTTACATCTTTGGATATTCAAGAATTAGTTGGAGAACTAATTTCCTTTACTAATAAAATTAATAATGGTATTGATATGGGAGATAACTATTGGTCTATTACGTCTGAAAATTATATATCAAATCCTACATTTATTGAAATTAATGATAAGAAATATGGAGATGGGGCATCAAAATTTATTGGGCTTGCCCTAAAAGCATATCTTGAAAAGTAACAACTTTACACTATAGTTATTATTTCATCTTATAAGTTGCTAATCCTATAAAGAATTAGTGCTAGCCCTACAAAGCTCACAAAAAGTAGCATCTGTAGATAATATAAATATTTACTGGTGCTACTCACTTTAAAACTTTTAAGACTCTGTTGAAGTATAAATATAAGTATGATATATTCTTTCTAACTATACAAATTTCTATTTTAATTTAAGGTGGTGAAAAAATGTTTGAAAAAATATTTAATGTAGGAAACCTAATTGTAAATAATTGGTTATACCCTATTCAAGACGGTTTTGTCTTGATTGATACTGGATATGAAAATGGTTTTAAACATTTCAAAAAACAAATATTCAAATCCAACATAAAAATCAAAGACATTAGATACATATTTCTAACTCATGCCCATGATGACCATGCAGGTTTTATAAATCAGATTTTAGAAGAATCTCCTAATACAAAAATTGTCATGCATGATAAAGCTTTAAAAGCTCTATATAAAGGGCAAAACTCTTTTATTGGTGGATGCACAAGTCGTACCGCTTTTCTCTTTTGTCAAATTATGAAACTGTTTGGAAAAGATGGACATTGTTTTCCTACACTAAAGCAAGAGTTTGAAAAAAGATGTATTCTTATCTCTGACAATAATCTAAAAGAAATTGAAAAAGAATTAAATGGAAAAATCATAGAAACACCAGGACATACTTCTGATTCAATTTCCCTACTACTTAATAATGGAACTTTATTTTGTGGAGATTCTGCAATGAATGGCTTCCCAAGTATTCATAAAATCACCATATTTGCAGAAAATAAAATGGAATTTGCTCAATCTTGGGAAACAATTATAAATACAAAACCCAAGATGATTTATCCTGGACATGGAAAACCATTTGAATGTAGCAAATTAGAACAGAATCTGCACTATATACATAAGATAACTTTATATCATCTACACAATTCAAATGATATCCATAGATTTTTATAAAAAGTACAAAACAAATTCCTTTAAAACTGATTTATTATTTTTTAAATATTCTCCACACTTTGAATAGAATATAGTAGAATCTAACTAATTTATACGATAGCATCCTTTTCCAGCTTCCTTTGCTGAATAAAGGGCTTCGTCTGCTTTACTATACAACTCTTCAAAATTGATAATATTTTCATCACAAATAGAGCATCCTAAACTGATATGAAATACATAGTTATCCCTTGATAAATCTTCCATATCATTTAATACTTCAAATAATTTTTCAAATCGTATCCTACACTTCTCTTCATCAGTTAATTCTACAGAATAGATAGCAAACTCATCACCACCTAATCTTAATGCAATACTATCATAAAACACATTTCTTATATTTTCAGCTACAGCTTTTAGATAATAATCTCCTACTATATGACCATAAGAATCATTAATATACTTAAAATCATCTATATCAATAAGAATAAAAGCACCATATTTTTGTTTAGACATGAGTTTTTCAATCATCTCGACTCCAGAACCTCGATTATATATACCTGTCAATAAATCAATTTCCGATTTTTCTCGATACTTAATATAGTTTTCTACACTTTCAATACGGTCATTTAAAATAAAGAAATTAACACCAACAGATAAAAAATAAAATGTAACTAAATCGACTAGGTCTGCCATAAACATATCTATATCCTTTGCTATAAAACAACAGATACCATAAACTATAGAAATTATTGTTATATAAAGAATGATTCTCCAAGGTTTATCTAATATGAATAGAGGAAGTACACATATGAATACCATGATTGTAATTGAAGGTTCTGTTTTATCTAAAAAAGTTCCCATTAAAATACCCATTATCATAACTGGCGTTAATACTCCATAAAAAATACATGTTATATATTTAGTGTGTTCTTTTAAATAAAATTTACAAAGGATATGAAGAATAAGAAAATATCCAAATATAAGAAAAAATTCTGTATTAAAAGTAACTACTTCTGATAAAGTCAATCCAAATATAAGAACCATAGTTGAAATAGTAAGCCCTACTAGTGATAGGCCATTCAAACTATGGTAATTTCTAATTCTAATTTCAGACTGATACAAATCCATCTTCTTTGCTCTAAAATTTCTTAATAGTGTCTCTAGCATCATATCCTCCTTATGCATCACCTATACTCGCTTATGAATCATTTAATACTTCTATAGTACAAATACAATACTCTTATAAATGAAATCTTCTATTTCTGATTAATTTAAAAAGTGATTTAACTACAGTATTTTTTATAGTTTAAAGGATTTTTCTAAGAATTTATAATTATAAATGGTTTATATTCCCATTAGACTTTCTATAAAAAGATGCTAATTTTAACATATATTTTAGATAAACCTACAAATATCTTAATTTTAATTTAATATTCCTTTACTTATTACTCGGATATATTATATCATTTCAATATATAAAAGTCATTAAAAAGCACCACTCTAGAAAGATATACATACATCTCTAGAAATTTATATTACTAATTTACATAAATTATCGGTATAGATAATTTTTATATTATATATATATTATAAAAAACTAATAATTGATTTTTTCTTTTCGATTTTGAATCAAATCTACACTCTAAGCATTCTAAAAGCTTAACATTTTATTAGATTATTACTTTAATAACTTAATCTTCCACTAGCTTTTTCTAAAATTTTATTTTAAAATTAAATTTAAAGTGTATATGTTATTCAAATACATTAGATATAATTCGTCATTAATTTACTTAAATCATATTTAATTAACACTACTCATACAGAAAATTCAGAAAATTACATTGACATAGTTAAAAGTTTATTTTATACTTTTTTTAGGACATATTGTGGACACGTCTTAAATCGACAATCATAATTTTAATTATAAATTTGACCACAATACTTATTTTTTAATTATTAGGGAGGGATATTATGAATGATAACGTAGTTAAGAAGAAAAATTTTTTTGACAGAACATTAAACAGGATAGAAACTGTTGGTAATAAACTACCAGACCCAGTTACAATATTTTTAGGACTATGTGTACTTTTACTTATACTATCTAGTATAGTTGGCTCTATGGGTATATCAGTAGTTCATCCTGGTACAGGAGAAACCATAAAAGCTGTAAATCTATTGACTGTAGAACAGCTTCAAATTCTTCTAGGAAATATAGTTAGTAATTTTCAAGGATTTGCTCCTTTAGGACTAGTTTTAGTAACTATGATAGGTGCTGGTGTATGTGATAAAACTGGACTTATGACAGCAACAATCAAAGCATCAGTAAGCAAGATTCCTGAAACAAAAGTAACTCTTGTTGTAATGACTATAGGTATGCTTGCCAATATTGCATCAGATGCAGGTACAATACTATTTCCACCACTAGCTGCACTTGTATACCTTGGTGTTGGTAGACATCCTCTTATAGGTTTATTTTCTGGGTATGCCGCAGTCTGTCTAGGATTTGCTGCAAATATTATGATAAGTGTCAATGATATACTTGCTGCAAGCTTTACAGTTCCAGCAGCCCAAATGATTGACTCTGGATTTCAAGCTAATGCAACAATGAACTTATTCTTTATGATAGCATCAACTTTTGTTTTAATACTGTTAGCAACATGGGTAACGGAAAAGATTGTAGCGCCTAGATTTGGTAAGTATGAAGGAAATGCAGAATTAGATGTTGATGGTAGTCTTAATGATGTAGAAAAAAAAGGTCTTAAAAGGGCTGGTATAAGTATATTAATATATGCAGCAATCATAATAGCTCTTAGTGTAATTGGTAAAAAACCATTCTTAGCTGACCCAGAAACAGGAGACTTACTATCAAACAATGCTCCTCTTATGAAAGGTATGGTACCTATAATAGCATTAGCATTTTTTATACCTGGTGTTGTATATGGAAAAACTATAGGTAAGATAAAAAAGGACAAGGATGTTGTCTCTATAATGGCTGGTGCAATGAGTGATATGGGTGGATATATAATACTAGCATTTGCAGCTTCACAATTTTTACAGTTGTTTACAAATAGTAATTTAGGTTTAATACTAGCTGTAAAAGGTGGAGAATTTTTAAAATCAGCAGGAATAAATGGACCTTTATTATTGATAGGATTTATTATCTTATCTTGTTTTATAAATTTATTTATAGGTAGTGCATCTGCAAAATGGGCTATCCTTGCACCTATATTTGTACCAATGTTTATGATGGTTGGATACAATCCAGCGCTTACTCAAATGGCTTATCGTATAGGTGATTGTATAACAAATCCACTTAGTCCATTATTCCCATACTTCCCTATTATATTAGCATTTACGAGAAAATATGATAAAGATGCTGGTATGGGTACTGTAATAGCTAACATGTTACCATACTCAATCTCATTCTTAATAGTATGGACTATATTATTGATATTATTTATGGTATTTAATATTCCATTAGGACCTGGAATACTACCTTCATATAGTATGTAATTTAATTAAATCTTTCTAAAAGGAGAAAAATTTATGTTAGATAAAAATAGACTTATAAATAATTTTATGGATATGGTTAAAATTGATAGTCCATCTAATCAAGAATTAGAAATGTCTAAATGGCTTGTAAACTACTTAAAAGAAAGAAATATAGATGCCATTATAGATGATGCTGGTGAAAAATATGGTGGTAATACAGGAAATGTTATTGCCTATATAAAAGGTGAAGAAGGAAGTAGACCTCTTTGTTTATGTGCACATATGGACCAAGTTCAACCTTGTTTAGGTGTAAAGCCTGTACTAGATGGTAACATAGTTAGAAGTGATGGTACTACTACACTTGGTGCAGATGATAAGGCTGGAATAGCTGCTATACTTGAAACATTAGAACATGTTATTACAGAAAAAATCCCACATAGAGATATTTATCTTTGTTTTACAATCTGTGAGGAAGCTGGTATGCATGGTGTTAAAAACTTTAATCCTGACAACTTACCTTGTAAAGATATGGTGATTTTAGATTCTGGTGGAGCTATTGGTTCGATAGCATATAAAGCTCCTGCTCAGCAATCTATAAAAATCTCTTTTTATGGTAAGAAAGCACATGCTGGTATAGAGCCTGAAAAAGGCATAAATGCTATATTGGTAGCTTCTCATGCAATAAGTAATATGCATATAGGCAGAATAGATTCATTAACTACTTCAAACATAGGTAAGATAGAAGGTGGTGGAGCTACAAATATAGTAACTGACAAGGTTACATTGACTGCTGAAATTAGGTCTCATATACCTGAAACTTTAGAGTATGAACTTAATCATATGGAGAAGTGTTGCAAAGATGCTGCATCTAAATTTAATACTACTTATACTTTTGAGCATAATATGTCTTATCCTAGTTTTGAACTTAGTAGAGATAGTCATATATTCAAATTGAGTGAAGAAGCAATAAGACAAGTTGGTGTTGTTCCAAATCCAATGGTAATTGGTGGTGGAAGTGATGCAAATATATTAGCTAATCTTGGATATAACTGTGCTATATTGAGTCTAGGTATGTATGATGTTCACACAGTTAATGAATACGTAAATATAGATGAATTGTATGATACTGCTAAAATAGTTTATCATATGATTAAATTATAAATATTACAACAGATGTCTTAAAATTATAAAACTAAAAACCTATGTATTTTCAACTTTATAAGTTATATCTTAAAAGTTTGTTTTACATAGGTTTTAGTATTTTATATAATAATTTATTGCAGTAGTTGATGCAGTTTTTTAAAATAATATTTCAGTAATATTTTTAGGTCTTCCTCCACCAATGCTAGTTTCTTTTGCACATATCCTACCTAGGTCTGCACTCACTATTTTATTTAATATACGCCTTGCACTTCTTTCACTTACATTTAGATATTCTGCTAATTCTTTTGAATCATAAATCTTACTTTGCCTATTCTCACTTATAGCAATAATTTTTGCAACTGATTCACAACTCATTCCAGTCTTTTTAGATATATCTATTACTTTTTCATCAGACAACATTAAAGAATAATTTAATTCATTTTCTGAGGCTAAAGGACCTCTTATATTTTCATCTTCATCTACTAAATATATGCCAATTTCTTTTGAATCTATAGAGCGTCTTAATGCTTTATGTGCATTATTCTCAGCTTGATATGCAGTTACTCCAGTACCAATTCCTATACTAAGAGAAAATCCCATATCTTTTATATCTCTCTTCAGTTTAAATAACTTATCGTAGTTATACTCATTATCAGCTACCCCTTTATGGACAAATACGACATAATCATTTCTTCCAAATAAAAATAGGGAGCCTTGAATACTTCTCACATAGTTTACTACAAGCTTATCCATATCTGATTTTTTTATCATATCAGAATAATAGTTGTCTATCTTCTCTTTATAATCTATTATACTCAATATTTCAACAGCAATTTGAGAAAATCTAGCCTTACTTAGAGCATATTCACTCTTTACTTTCTCATAACTTTCTTTGATTAATTGTATAGTAGCTTGTAGACGAAATACTGGATAACCTCTTTCTTTTAATTCATTATATACTGCTCCAAAACCAGTTAACATTATCTCTGTCTTATTTTCTTCAAATAATTTTATATGCCATTCTACAAGCTCAGATTCTCCTACTTCCAAAGAAAACGGATTACAAAACACACTTGTAGCTTTTATATCAAATTCTTTAAGTGCATCTTCTACAACATATCTATCTACTACATCTATACTGAATTTATCTAACTTTATATCCTCACTTTTTATTGCCCAAAATGCCTTCATTATGCTTGTACCACTTCTTGGTACAAATGAATGTGGTTTGCTTATCTCATACTTAGATTTTATAAACTCATAAACTGCACATCCTGTAAATATAATAGCATCACATTCATCTTCACATTTAGAAATAACTTCTATTGTATCTACCACTTTTTCTCTTACATATATTTTAGTTTCTAAATCACTGTCTATCTGTTTTAAATCATCCTTTATCTTAAACCCAGAGTCTGAAGGGCCTATAATACCCACTATCATAAACTTCGCTCCTAATCCATCAATTTTATACTTTCTAAAAATTATATCCTCATTACTTTCTATTTTTATTTAATTTATTATCTCACATTCTATATTTATGGTAAAGAACTTCTATACAAACATCTATAGTATTATATAGATAATTTTTCTACAAAAGGTAATGTCTATAGGAAATTAATCCTCAATTTAAAACATATATTATTTCATGAAAAAGTATATCTTAAAATACAAAAATAACTATGTAGATTTAAGATTAGATAAATTGATTTTATATCTATTCATTATAAAATATACATAGCTATTTCTATTCTGTTTAAAATATTCATATTTATTAGAATAGCAGATAATTTTTATCTAATTAATATTATCTTAATTTCATAACTATTCATCTGCCATACGATAGCCTACTCCAACTTCAGTCAAAATATACTCTGGTTGAGCAGGGTTTTTTTCGATTTTTCTCCTTATACTTGCCATAAATACTCTAAGGGACTGGTTTTCACTTTCATAGTAATTTCCCCAGACCTTATCTATTATAAATTTATGAGTTAAAACTCTTCCTGAATACTTAGACATTAATTCAATAATCTTATATTCAATTGGAGTTAAATGTATTTCTTTATCATTAATTAAAACAGTATGATTTTCATAATCTATCTTTAGATTTTTAACTTCAAAAACCTTTGGAGTATCATTGTTTATATTGCCTTGTTGAGCCTTATTTCTAAGAGCTACACGCACTCTAGCTAAAAGCTCTGTTACACTAAAAGGTTTGGTCAAATAATCGTCAGCTCCTCCATCCAAAGCCTCAACTTTATCTCTTTCATGTTCTCTTGCTGAAACAACGATTATTTTGTTATTTTTAGCACATGCTCTAACTCGTCCTATTACCTCAATTCCATCAATATCTGGTAGACCTAAATCTAAAATTATTAAGTCTGGGTCAAGAGAATGTATAAGTGATATGGCGGTTCCTCCATTATCAGTCTCTACACACCTATAACTTTGAGTTTCAAGAGACACCTTTATAAATTTACAAATTGGCTTGTCATCTTCTACAATTAGAACTAATGGCTTTATTTCCACTCGCCTTTCGCCTCCTCTTCACATATAGGTATACTAAATCTAAATGTAGCTCCTCCAGAAGAATTATTAAAAGCTATAATTTCTCCTCCATGAGCTTCTACTATAGACTTACATATCTCTAATCCAAGACCAATCCCTCTTCTTTCAAGATTTCTAGATTTATTCTTAGTATAAAATCTATTAAATATATTATCAATATCTTCATTTGGTATTCCTTTTCCATTATCTGAAACTGCAAATAGAACTTGATTTGACTCTTTATTTACAGTTAATTCTATTTTGGAATCTTTAGGTGTATGTCTTATAGCATTATCGATTAAGTTTACTAAAACTTGTTCTATTAACAATACATCTACATGAACTACTATTATTTCTTCTGGAATATTAGTTTGTATATCTCTATTATTGGCAAACTTTTTCACTCTTAGTATGGATTCTGCTATTATTTCATCAACAACCTCTGGTCGTTTTTCAATATCCAATTTGCCTTCATCTATTCTAGTCATACTAAGTATGTTCTCAACAGAATGAGTCAGCCAACTTGTATCTTCATATATATTTTTTACTAATTCTACTCTAGTTTCTTTGTCTATCATATCATCATTTTCAAGTATTGTTGAAGATGAACCTAATATGCTTGTAAGTGGAGTTCTTAAATCATGAGAGATTGATCTAAGTAAATTGCCTCTTAATCTCTCTCTTTCTGCCTCAAGATTAGCTTTTTTATTCTTTTCAAATAAATTTTCTCTATCGATTGCCAATGCAACCTGTGTCGAAACAGCTTCTAACAATATCTTTTCATTTTCTGTAATAATATCTATTTTAAAACATGCAATACCTATAACACCAAGTACATTCGATTCTTGACCTTTTATAGGAAAATAGTATGCACTACTCTTTTTACAATATTTTGTTCCGATTCCAACTGGTTCGCCTGTCCTAAAAGCTTCTTTTATAGCTTCCTTTTCTAATACTGAATGGAATATGTTCTCACTCCCATCATTGTTACAAATATAGATACTTGGCTTACCTAAATTATTATCGCCATCTGAAATGGTTACTATAACAGTTCTATTTAACATGTTTACTAAATTAGTCCCACAAAACTCAATAATTTGATTCTTATTTTTTGCTTTAAGTAATGTTTTATTGTTCTCATAAAGCAATCTTATCATTTTTTCTCTTTTATGAGAAAGTCTCACTTCTCTTTTTATTCTAGAAGTTAGAGTACTTGTTATAATGGCTGCCATCAGCATAATACAAAATGTCATAGGATAATCTTTCCTATAAGCTAAAAAAGTATATAATGGGTGTGTAAAGAAAAAGTTAAATGATAGCACTCCTATTACTGAAGAAAGTATTCCAAAAAAATACCCATAGGTTATACTTGTAGCAAATAGCACACCTAATATGTATACCAATATAATATTAGATTCATTAAAACCTACCTTTTCAAAAACTACTGATATTCCAGTAGCAATCATCATAACCAATATAGTTTTTATGAAGTCCTTAATAATCACCTTTCTACTGAGATAATCATCTTCATCATAGTCATACTCTTTTAAGTCTTCATGATGTAGTCGTTCCTTTTTCATCTACTACAATTCCTCCTTATTGTTACTGTTTAAATTGGCTCTATTGTATATAATACAATTTTATCATAATAAATTCAATCAATACATTTAATTAGTTTATTTAAATTACTAAAAGGTGCTGTCTTAAAATGAAAGTAAATCTCTATTTCAAAACAGCACCTCTATATATTTAAATTACTAATTTAATTTTATACTTAAATCATTAGTTTATTTAGCTTTATAAATTATAATATCTTAATATTTGATTTCTAGAACATTTTTATCCAACGAGCATAAATATAAAGTGGGCACATATACCTGCACATAAACCACCTATTGTATGTGAAAGTATTGCTTTACCAGCTAATGGTCTTGCTTCTAAAGCATCCATCATACCTATGTGTGTACTTAGGTATCCACTCCAACACATACCCATAGCTGTAAATACTGCTATATCATTAGGAGTTATAGCACCTGATTTTATAAATTCTGGTACTAAAGATATAGCTGCTCCAACAGCTCCTAATGCAGTTACAGGGAATGCGATTGCTTCTGGTGATGTGAATCCAAATAATGGCTCTATTATGAAGCTAATTTTATCACCAATAGCAGGTAATAATTTTATACCTTCATATGCAGCTCCTGTGTAAACAGCCTGACCTGTAGCAGGGTCTGTAGATGGTCCAAAAGTTAATAACATAACTAATGTACAAACTACTAAAACTCCTGGTATTATAGCCATACCCATTTCAACACCTAGCTTACCACCTTCAAGTATAGCATCCAATGTTCTTTGGAATACATTACCATCTCTTATTTCTCTAAACTCTTCAATTTTTGTACCTTTTTCATTTACTTGTTTTTCAGTATCGCTTTTAGGGTCATAATTATAATACTTTTTAGTAAAAGTCAACATAATTCTAACACTAATAATACTACCTATTATTGCCCCAACATTACCTATTATAGCTGGTAGTACATATTCTTTACCTTGAGCTATCATGAAAGTTGTTACAATAAGCCCCATACCAAAGGCTGTTCCTAAGTTACATAAAGCAGGTATCTGATACTTCTTAAAATATTGTGTAAATGTTTTGTCTTTAGCAAATGGTATAATAGCTGGATTATCAGATAAATATGTTGCAACTACTCCTGCTATACTAGCACCAGGTAAGCCCCATATAGGTCTCATAAGACCCTTAAATATCTTATTAACTAAAGATATTACTCCGAATTCTGAAAGCAATGCACTAAGTGCACCTGCAAGAACTGCCATCGCCATTATTAAAAATACTGTATCTAATAAAAGCGCATGTGCTGTACTCATTATTACTTTAAACATCATACCTGCACCCATGATGCTTCCTACATATCCAAATCCTACCGCCAATAGTACAATAAATACGAAGGTTTCCATACTTACTGCCTTGACTCTTCTCTTATCCGACAGCTTTTCCATCTTGAAATCTTCCCCCTTTTCAATTTAAATTAAGGTTTCTAGCATTGGTACAAATTTTTTAGTACAAACTGAACACTAAAACTTACATCTGTAATGCAAGTTGTCAGTTTTTTGAAATAAAAAAAAACTATTTCTATAGAATAAGAACATCTTTTCTAATTTAGATATTCTTATTCTATTTTATGTTATTATATTATCATCCTTTTACCTAAAAGTCAATTTTTTCTATTTTTGTGGCTTAATTTTATTTATACCCTTCTTATATTTTTCATTTTCTTTTATTTTGGTAAACATTCCATATAAGTTTACTTTTCTAAATACTGTAGTTATAAATACCAGTCCCAACGCAATTGAACTTGCACAGGATAATGTACTTACACCATACTCTACTGCTTTGATATAATTATTTGTCAAAACAGAATACATAGTATTATATATTCCATAACCTGGTACTAATATTATTAGACAACATACACTTAATGTGGTTGCTGGAGTCATATAAATTCTAGCACATAACTCACAATATATTGCAAAACATACTGTAGCTATAAAGAAACATAAGTTTTCTGTCACACCCATATTCAAACAAAATTTATATGAAAACCAAGCGATACTTCCACCTATACCAGATAGTATCAAATTCTTTCCTTTCATATTAAATAGCACTCCAAAGCTTAAGGCTGTAAAAAAAGCTGCTATTACCTCTATAAACAAATGCATTTATATCCCCCCTAACTTGAAGTACAATCCAAGTACCAAAAACATTCCTACTGCTATAGATACACCTATAAAAAATACTTCTGCTAACTTTGCAAGACCAGAAATCAATTGTCCATCTAATAAATCTCTTAAAGCATTCGTCAGTGCCAGACCAGGTACTAATAACATTATCGCTCCTGCTATCAAATGGTCTATTGTCTTTATAAACCCAAGCTTCAAGATTATAATAGAACAAAGAGCTATAATAACTGCTCCGATTGCATTTACAAAGAAGTCATTTAATGATGATTTATTTAAGTACATAGTAACAAACTTAGTCAAAATTCCCACAGTAAATGCGGCTATAAACTCTTCTATATTTCCTCCAAAGAGTATCGAAAATGTCGCTGCTGCAATGCCTGCAAAAAATATTGTTATTAAATCTGAATAGTAGTTATCTTCACTTATCTCATCTAAAATTTTTTCACATAATTCAATATCTAAATTATTTATACTTATTGCCCTTGATAATGAGTTAACCTCATGAACCAAGTTTAGGTCTACCCTTCTTGAGCTTATTCTTTTAATTGCTGAATGTAATTTTCCATCTACAAACACAGACGCCATTACAGCTGTTGGGGTCGCAAATACATCTACATGGTCTATTCCAAAAGATTGACATATTCTAGCTATCGTTTCTTCAACTCTATAAGTTTCTCCTCCACTTTGCAACATAGCTTTACCTGCGTTCGAGGAAAAGTTTAAAATTCTATCTATATCCACAAAACATATCTCCCATTCTTTTATAGTATTATTCATATTTTATTACAAGATATTGTTTATTTAAACTATTTTAAATAAACAATATCCAATATTTACATTTTATGAAAAAACTTGTTTTTTATGCTTGTCAAAACTAGATTTTAAAGTTGTTTACAGCATAAAATGGCTGAATTAATATATAACAAACACTTTCAACCATTGATATAATCTTTTAAATTGTATAGTATTCTCTTCAATAAAGCTATGTACTTTCTAATTTTTTGTTTTTTAACTTTCATGAGTTTTACTTTAATTTGATAGTTATATATTGAAATGTATTTAAAACTTATATTTATTTATATAACAACATAATAT
Source organism: Clostridioides sp. GD02404 (assembly GCF_045898275.1). NCBI lineage: Bacteria > Bacillati > Bacillota > Clostridia > Peptostreptococcales > Peptostreptococcaceae > Clostridioides > Clostridioides sp. GD02404. The sequence continues at coordinate 5,007 of NZ_JBJOCA010000031.1, read as the reverse complement.
CCTAACTAAATCCATAAAAATCTATATCTAGTATAATGCAACTCTTATTTTAACATCATCCATTACACAAAACAACATATTAAAAAGTAAAATACAAAATATCCACTATAAACCTTATTTTAATACTGAATATATATTATAATATATTTAATATAACTTAAGTATAACTTAAATATAAAGAAAGGAGGCAATATATGCTAAGAAAAGATAAGGTTCTATTATCACTACATAAATTATGTGAAAATATAACTTTAAAAGACCTTCAATCAGAGAAAGCAGGATTTACTACAATAGAAGTTGCTAATAATTCATCTCTTGATAGAAGTAATACCAGTAAAGAATTAAATAACCTATTTAATGAAAAGAAAGTTATAAAGATACCTGGCAAACCCATTTTGTTTTTACATGCTGGTATTATTGAAAATTTAATTGGTCATACTTTAGACAACTCTGAGTTTTCCATAAGTAATTGTAATGAACTACTTAAATCAAGTAAAAATGATTCAGAAGATATTTTTTCAACATTACTTGGACATGATTCTAGTCTTAAACTAGCTATAGAAAAAGCTAAATCTGCTATACTCTACCCTCCAAAAGGTCTTAACACATTACTCATAGGACCTACTGGTGTTGGAAAAAGCACATTTGCTGAAACAATGTATAAATATGCTGTAGAAAGTAAAGTCTTTTCTTCTGAAAGTAAATTTGTTGTATTTAACTGTGCTGAATATGCAGAGAATGCTAACTTACTCTTAAGTAATTTATTTGGTTATGTTAAAGGCTCTTTTACTGGTGCTAATAAGGATAAATTCGGGATAGTCGCACAGGCTGATGGAGGTATATTATTCTTAGATGAAATACATAGATTACCCCCAGAAGGTCAAGAGATGCTTTTTCTTTTGATGGACAAAGGCATATACAGACGATTAGGAGAATCCGACATCGTACATAAAGCTACTGTTTTTATTGTGTGTGCCACAACAGAAGATATACATTCTTCACTACTTGGGACTTTTTTAAGAAGAATCCCAGTTACAATTAACCTACCTGCTTTACAGGATAGGTCCTTAAAAGAAAGATTATCTCTTATTAAATACTTCTTTATTATAGAATCCAAATATACCAATGCAACTATAAGAGTTCACAAAGATGTCATTAAATCTTTACTTCTTTATGATTGTTTTGGTAATATAGGTCAACTTAAATCTGATATACAACTTATGAGTGCAAGAGCCTTTTTAAATTATAAGACTGGTCTAAAAGAAAATATAGAAATAGATTTGTCTCTTGTTCCTGATTATATATACACTGGTCTTTTAAAATTGAATGAAAATCGCAGTAATCTAAATAAATTATCAGAACTTGATTACATGCTTTTTTATGAATTTAATGGTAACAATTTGGAGGTTGAATATACAAAAGAACTCTCTAAATACAATATAGATACACAAAACAATGGGTTTAAATATTCTACAGAGATTCCTTATCTAGAAAATGACATAAGGAGTATGTTTATAAATTACATGGAAAAATACTCTACAAAGTTACTTTCAATATCTTCAGTAACTCATTCTGATTATACAAGTAATGAAATTTTCAAGGTAATTAATCCAAAGATTTACTATGCTGTTGAACACTCTTTAAAAGAAGCTGAAAAAATATCGAGAAACAAATATACAAAACAAACTTATATTGCTCTTTCAATGCATATAAGTGCACTTATAGAAAATATAAATCAAGACACATATAACCCTAAATACAATCTATATAATGATAAAATTTTTTCAGATAAAGATTTAAATATAGCTAAAATAGTTTTAAGTATAATCGAAAATGATTTACAAACATCACTACCTAAAGATGAAGTAAAATTTATATCTATGTTTCTAAATAGCACATACCTTGAACCAAATAATCAATCTGAAAGTATAGGTGTTATAATACTTGCTCATGGAAATTCAACAGCAAGTAGTATGTGTGATGTAGCAAATTCATTACTTGGTACAAACCACTGTAATGCAATTGACATGCCTCTTGATGTAAAGGTAAGTACTATACTTGATAAAGCTATAGAATTGGTAAAAGAATGCGATGAAGGTAAGGGAGTACTTCTTTTAACAGATATGGGTTCTCTCATAGCTTTTGGAGAACTTATTTCAGAAAAAACAAAAATTAAAACACGCTCTATTGAGATGGTATCTACTCCAATAGTTTTAGAGGCAGTAAGAAAAAGCACACTACCAGAAATGACTTTGGATGAATTGGCTAATTCTTTAAGCTCTTTAAATCCATATATTGGACGAGCTGCAATTGATTCAACAGAAATAAATTATCCTGAGAAGTCAAGAGAGTATGCCATAATAACGACTTGTATAACGGGTTATGGTTCAGCTATGAAGATAGCAGATTTTATAAACTCTTCACTAAAAAGTATTAATAAATACAGTATTAATTTAGTTCCTCATAATATAGAGAGTTTTAAAATGTATAGGAATAAATTTAGTAACACTAAAATTTTGGCAGTTGTTGGCAGTGTAGATTTTAATGTGGCTAATACCCCATTTATTCATATAGAAGAACTCCTAAATGGGTATGGTCTAGATATGTTGAACAAAATAATAGAAGGTACATTTAATGCCAATAGCATTACTAATATAAAAGAAACAAATTTATCATATAACAGCCTAATAATAAACTTTATGTCTCAAAACTTAGAGCTTTTAGACTCTGTTAAATTATTCAATTACGTCAATTCATCATTATTTTCAATAATAGAATTGATAGATGAAGGTCTAAAAAGCAAGTTTAAGTTAGGATATATACTTCATTGTTCTTTTATGATAGAAAGATGTTTTAAAAATACAACTTTTCCATATAATAACATCACTGAGTTAATCAGTGAAAATTATGAACTGTATAATTTAATACATGAGGCCTTTAAGCCAACAGAAGCTTACTTTAATATCTTGATACCAGATGAAGAAATTGCTTATATAATAGATATGATTAATGAGTATCTAAATAAATAAAACTTACAGCACCTACTTTGTGCATGTTAATTAATATATGAAATGGAGGATGAGATTTTGAAAGAAAAAATAAAACAGTTAACAATACTTGCATTAATTTGTATATTTATAACTCCTGGATTTGCATCTGCAGATGCTCCACCAGTACCAAACTCTTCAAGAGCTGCACTACTTATAGACCAGAAAACTAAAAGAATATTATTTGAAAAAAATAGCGATGAAAAAATGCCTCTAGCGAGTTTAAGTAAAATGATGACCTTTTTACTTGCAATAGAAGCAGTCAATAAGAATCAGGTAAAGGAAACTGATATGGTAAAGATAGACAAGTCTACAGCTTCAGTAGGTGGTTCTACTTGTAAACTTAAAGATGGTGATGAAATATCTTTAGGAGAGCTTATGCAAGGTCTTATGCTTGTATCAGGAAATGATGCTGCTATGGCTATAGCTAAACATGTTGGTAAAACTGAGAAGAATTTTGTAAATATGATGAATAAGAAAGCTGAAGAAATAGGAATGCTTGACACATATTATTTTAATCCAAACGGACTTCCTATATATACTGACCCAGAGCATAAGGAGCCACCTATTGAAAATATATCAACAGCTCACGATATAGTTGCACTTGGAAAGTATATGTATGACCATTATGAAAGTCAAGTTACTAGAATAACTACTATGCAAGTATATAATGATACTAAGAAAGATTTTACACACTATAACACAAATCCCCTATTAGTTTCAGTGCCTGGTGTTGATGGAATAAAGACAGGCTATACAGATAATGCTGGTTATTGCCTTGCATTTTCTATGATGGTACCTAAGGACGATAAAAATGAAAGAAATCATAGATTAATAGGAGTTGTTCTTGGTGATGGTAATAAGAAGAATAGAATTTCTTCTTCTGCTACTTTATTAAAGTATGGTAAAGACAATTTCCATTCTAAGAAGATAGCTCATAAGGGGGACATTATAGAGACTCCTTGTGTTGATGGTGTTGATGATTTTAAGATAACTGTTAAAGTTGATAAAGATTTGTATGGGGTTGTTTCAGATAATGAGAATATACACCCTAAGATAGTGTTTAAAAATATGAGTTATCCTATTCATAAGGGAGATATTGTTGGTGTTGCAAAGTATTACAATGATTCTGGCAAGTTTGTTGGAAGTGTTGATGTTAAAAGTGAAAGTAATATAGGATGTATTCCTTTGAAGGATAAGATTAAGATTAAGGTTGCTAAGATAAATAGAAAGCTTGAGGTTAAAAATTCTGTTTGTTTTAAGGCTTAGGTTAGATGAGATTTGTGAAAGACTCCACTTTATGGTGGGGTTTTTTATTTTGTACAAAAAATTAAAATAGTGGCAACAATTGAGGATGTGAGGGAGAGTTGCCACTATTTATATAGGGTATTATATTATGTTTTTAAGCTAGTTTTACTATCTTCTATGTTTATATAATAACTCTTGTGTGTGAATTTAATAGATAATTCATATGAAAATTATGTGAAGTTTTGTAATAAAAATTAAAAGTGCCTAACTTATTTAAAGTATATATTTAAGCAACAAAAGAATATTTGAAAGCATACTAAGCTATATGTAAAGTTTCTAAAATTTATATATTATATTTTAAATATACTAGATACATTAAATGTTAGTATTCATTTTTCATTACACTCTTATTCTTGGCTATAAATAGATTTGTATAAAAACAAATTTACCTACAGTATTTTTTGTATATAAAATTGGTAAATTAAGACGAATATTCATATAAAAAACCTCTTAATTAATATATTTCTAAATTTATACCAATCAAGAGGTTTATACATAATTTAAATTTTAATCTGATATTAGATTAATTAAAAATATAAGTATCAATGTTTATTCATTCTTACTCATTTATTTTTAATAGGTTAATTACAGATCTTGCTACATCTGTAAGACTTGTTTTTAATGTTCTTGCAGAAATACTCTTTGCATCTAT
>NZ_JBJOCA010000030.1:0-49657 GCF_045898275.1 Clostridioides sp. GD02404 | reverse complement strand
TTTTCTACAAATGGCGCAATAGATTCTTTAAAAGTTTTATCTTTAAACTCTACCATCTGAGTATTTAATTCATCCAATTTTTTAATATTATTTTCTTTATCCTTAATTGCATCTTTTACAACCTCTATCTTACTTTCAAAACTAGACTTTACATTAAGACAATTATTAACACCGCTAATTGCTGTATTAACAAGAGAACAAGCAGAACTACCAATACTTAAGGCATTTTTAATAGCAGCTGTCTTTTGTTGTCTTTCAACAGCTTGTTTGCTCTTTTCTAGTGCAGCTAATTTATCTTTTTGTTGTTTATTGCTATAATTTGCTTCTAGCATGCCTATTTGTTTCTTCTCAATTTTTGTGTAGATTTCTTTATATTCGTCTTCACTTAATCCATTTCTTGCCGCTTGAATATCACTATCTCTTTCTGCATATGCAGGATTATCTACAGACTTAACTATAATATCTTTAATCTGGTCAAACTTCTCTCTTTTTCCTTCATCAACACCTGCTAAGTTATGTGTCATTTTTTCTAAAACATTCTTTCTATCATCCTTCAATTGAGCTCCAAGAACAACATTAATACCCTCAGAACTTAATTTAAAATCTGAGAACTCAACCATTCTGTTAGTCCAGTTATATTCTTCTTCTTTAGCTGAAAGATTTTCACTCAAAGATTTTGCACTATCAAATGCCCCTAAACAAGCTTGACCAATGCCACTAAATGCTGTTAATAAGCTCAACGCACTCTGTATCCCTGAAAGAATTAACTGTGTTTTCATCTGTTCCTCAAGTTTTTTCTGTTTCTCTTTTAGTTTCTCTATATCTTCTTTTTCATCTTCTTTTATCTTTAGAATCTCTTGAATCAATAGATTCATTTTTGCAGAAACAGAAATCATTTTATTCTCAAGTTCATTTCTTAAAACTTCTATTTGCTGATTTCCAGATTCAATTTGAGTCAGTATACCTTCTTTATATGTGTTGAAATATCCCTCTTTTAATTTGTCCTTCTGCCCTTGTTCCAATTCTTTTAAGGTCTTATCTAGGTAATTTGTTAAAGCACGAATATCGGTAACACGATTTCCTCCAATTTCATTTTCCTCTATCATTTGCACATAGAACGCAGTCTTTTGCTCAAGTGCAAATAAAATCATACTCCATTCACTAAAATTCTGTTTTTCTGCTACAAAAGATTCTATTTTATCAGACTGCATCAATTTATTTATAAGATATTCATAAATCTCTTTTGCCTCTTGATAAAATTCTTTCTTTATATTCATATCTTCTATAGAAAGTGGTTCTTTCTTTTTGCTCTCAAATTTAAAGTACTTTTGAAGTATTTCTTTATTTAACTGCATCTCTACTTTCTCAACGGCATGAAAAATCTCATAAATATGTGAAAGTTCTAAAATATCAGCTTCTAAGATTCCTACAGCACATAACAGTTTAAGGTTTCTATATCCCTTACTTCCAGTAAAACCAAATCTATCAAAGAACTCATAGAAGAACATATCCATTGATAAAGAATACTCTTGCTTTAATAATTCCTTTTCTTTTAGTGCATTTCCAAAACGCCCTTCTTTTCCCTCTGCTCCATCTGAACCTGAATCTTCACGTTTGCTAATTTTCCAATCTTTATGTTTTTCATAAAGAGCATTTAATTTTACTCCATCATCTGCTACCTCTGTTGAGTCTGAGGCGTAACTTAATACATATCTATCAAAATAATAATAGTTTCTATCACTATAATCGCCCCCTTCTCCACGTCTTATTGTTTCTTCATATATTCCTCTAATTCCTCCAAGACCTCCAGAGCCTCCTTTTCCTCCAGAACCTCCTTTTCCTGCCATACCATGATGTCCATCTTTTGTACTTATGGCACCTTTTAGTACAGATGCTTTTCCAAGAAGATAAATCTGTCCAGATTTACTTCCAAGACCAGCATTTCCACCGTCTCCACCTGTACCTCCAATTCCACCTTGTTTTCCTTTTTCTGCTTTTATCACAAAATATTTTGTATCGTTATCGTTAGCAAATTCTTTCGACTCTTTTTCAGAACCTATCTTTGCATTTGCTCCAATTTCTCCTGTTATTCCTGTCTCTCCTATTTTTCCATCATGTCCATTTCCACCTAGTCCACCATCTACATAAAGTTTAAGTTCTCCCTTTTTTTCTATCTCTTTAAAAGATAATAAAATGTCACCTGCAGTTCCTGCATTATTACCATCTCTTCCATTCATTCCATTATAAATAGTGTCTTCTCCAGCCAATTGCTCTGCATCTTTACCAGATACGTTAATTGAATGAGTTCCTTCTGGTATACATAATTTTTTTGCTAACAATACAATATTTTTACCTGAGAAAACTTCTTTCTCCATATTACAATCGATTTTTATCTCACAATCTCCATACATATATATAGACGATAAAATATTAAGTTGATAACCAGATATTATTTCAGTTAAATCTGATAAATTCACCTTAGGTATAGGTATATACATGGAAAGTATATTTTCTTTATCATATGATTTTATATATGTACAACTTCTAATCTTATCTCTTCTATATTCTGCATCTTCAAGCTTTTTGGCCTCTTCTTTCTTATTTTCCTCTTCTATTATCCAATATCTAATATCCCTTAATGCATCTTCTAATGTATTCTTTAGTAATGATTTTAATAGCTCGCTTAAGCCAACAATGTGAGTTTCACTACAATAACTATTTAGTTCTAAGAGAAGGCGTACTTCTTCTAATAGATTAACTTTTTGTAATCCGTCACCATATGAAAGTTCCTGTACAAACTCCATAAGTTCTCTAATATTAGCTACTTTACTACATAGATTTGTATACATACTCTCCAACTGTGATTCTGTATCTTTTAGACTTTTTATAGAAGGTAAAATGGAAATAGAGTCTTCTATACCTTTTTTTACACTTTGTATATAAGGAACTAAAAGTTTTTCTGTCTCATTATATGTTACATCAACAGCTTTTTGTATTTCTATTTTACAAGAAGCAGTAAGCATCAAGCCCATATCTGTCTTTTCAAAATTTCCAGGAAGATTCTTCATTTTATCTAATAATACTTCTGGCTTTTTATCCAGTGGATTACACAGTTTGATAGATATATTGTCTGATAAGATTACATTTAATAGATATACTAGCTCTTTGTAACCGTCATAATCTTTCTCTTGATTGTCTAGGTCTTTTTTTACTTTCTTCAATATAGCTCTTATTTTCTCTTCAGTTACTTTATCACTGAGTGACTTAGGTATTTTATTAATAAGAAAGAAAAAATTTTCTTTATACTTTGTATAATCATTAAACATATCTTTTAAGTTTTTAGCTGTTTCTATTAATAGTGTATGTCTAGAATCAAGTAGAGACTGGTAGTCTAAAATAACTACCATTCCTTTCACCTTTGAAGATGTAAAGATAGTTTCTCTTACAAGCATTGCTCCTGCAATCATATACTCTGGTCCACGATTATCAAAAAATCCTGGACAATCACATAATGAAAAGTCTCTATTTGTAACATCTACAACTTCTGGGCATAACGTCTTAGAGTATACACCATTACCAATTTCAACAGCTGAATCTTTTGCAGTAATATATACTTGTCCAGTTTCTGCATCTGTTTTTTCTTCCATTTCACAACCTTTTAAATAATTGATACAAGTGCTCTTTCCAACACCTGAAGCGCCTAAGAATAATAAAATTGATTTTTCTTTTAAGTTATATTTTTCAAGTGTGTCCCTTCCCTCTTCCAAAAGGTTTACGATTCCACTATAAAGTTTATTTGCCATATATCCATCCCTTTCTATATTTCAGAACAATAGCTTTGATATTTTTCTTTAATTAGACTTTCTTCTACTTTTGAAACGGCTGTTGATATCTTGGTATTTGGTGCATTAAATCCTCCATTGTCTCCTCTATCTCCATATTCAGCATACTCTCTTGATGGTCCTGTTTTCCCTTCACTCCAACTTCCACCACTAAGTTCCACACGATAATAAAATACTTTCTCTATTTTATAATCCCAACTTGTAAAATATCCTGTATAGTACAGAGTCTTATCTATACCACTTGCAGAGAATGAAAGCGTATTATAACCATTATAACCACCTTTGCCTCCATATCCACCTGAGCCTGGTACACCATTTGGACCTGCTTCTCCATCTCTCACTGTTACATCACAATGATTAATTATTCTATTTTTTTGTTCTTCTGAATCTGAAACGAAGTAAATATTACCTTTCTTACCAGCATTTCCACCTATTCCAGCATTTCCACCAGTTCCACCTTTATCACCTTTTTTACCTTTTGTGCCTTCTGCAAAATATCCCTTAAATATTTGTGCAGCAAAATAACTTGTATATCCTGCATCTGCTCCATTAGCTCCACTTGCTCCATCATCTCCACGTTTCCCATCTGTTCCTTTAGAGCCATTTCCTCCATTTGCAATTAATGTTAAGCGATAATTTCTAATTTCTTTCTTAATGTATAGGTAAATATTACCTGCATCTCTACCATCTTTACCATTTTGTCCATACATAGAATTATCTACAAGGTCTCCACTCTTTCCACTTACGTTAATCTTTACATTGCTACTTACATCGAGATTATTACAAGAAAGAATAATATTTTTCTCTGATGCAAATTCCATTCCAAGGTTATCATCCATATAAATAGTCTCTTTAGCAAAGAACATAAATGTAGTAGTATTGTCATCTACTTTTCTATTTTTAAAATATTTCAATACACTACTAATTACTAAGTTTGGAATCAATGCTCTTATTTCAACACACTTCTTATCATTAATATTAATTGTTTTTACTATAAATGGATTTAAGATGTATTTACTTACAAATTCTCTAATTATTTCGTTTCCTTCTTCTCCATATGCATTTAATCTTGTTATACTGTCTACTAATTCTTCACGCTGTACAGTCGTAACATTCATCAAAATTTCTTCAAAATCATTTACACTATACATATAATCCTTTTTATTTGCAACTTCCATCAATTTTTCTCTATTTTTTAATGTAAATACTTGTTTTTGTACTTCATGAGAAACTAAAACTTTTTCTAAATTCTTTCTTATTATAGTGAAGTTTTGCTCCATTATCTTTTTACTTACTTTTTCTATAATAGATTCCATGTGTACAGAAGGTAATAGAATTTCCCCAGTTCCATTCTCTATATATTTACTTAGGGCATCAATTATATCTAAATTTCCCTTTATCTTATTTTGTAACTTCATGCAACTATCTTTCAAGAATAATCCACTTTCTTTAGATAACACATTAATAAATTTGTCTATAGTAAGACTTGATGTATTTTCCAACCAATTTTTAAATGTCCCTACAACTCTATCATATGTTGATATTTCTCGAATCATTGTTATTCTTTCAATAACATTAATAAAGTCTTCTGTATATGCCTTCACATAATCTTCTAAACTAGATACTATACTACTTTGAATCTCTTTTATTAATGTATCTAAAACTAATCTTGCATCCGAGCTAATTGGATATTGGAATGCTGATGTCTTATCCTTGACTTCATTTAATTCTAGTGCTTGTTTTAATAAAGTCTCTCTCTCTTCAGCTACAAGAGGCTTACAAAGATGAATATTTTTGCCATTATCTTTTAGCAATTCTTCAAATAACCAAGCCTTTTCATCTATATTACTTTCTGAGGATTCACACAACTGTTCATATTTTTTTCTGATAATATTATATAATTGTTTTTCTGTTCTTCCTAAGAAGCTTTTTGAAATGAAAAAAGTTATACTTCCTTTAAAGTTATCTTTATGAAGACACATATTTAACTGTTGGAATAAATCCAGCACTTTTGTAAGTCTAGAGTCTAATATGTCTGCTTCTGGTATTAGTACAATTACTGCACATATAGATGCAGAATTTTTAAATACCTCACCTAATGAAACTGCTGCACTAATATCATGAGCTACTCCTCTATTATCACTAAATCCTGCAGTGTCACATAATTTTGCATTCATTCCTTCCACTGGTTTTCTCATATCTACAATATTCGGATATAGAGTTTGTGAGACAGCTCCTGAGCCAATCTCTGCTACAGGGTCTAAACATTCAATATATGATGTACCAGTATCTTCATCTTCTACTTCCTTCATTACACATCCCGCAAGATAATTAATTGCAGTACTTTTTCCACAACCTGTACCTCCAAGAACTAGAATTAAATTTTGACCTTGTGCCTTATTTATCGCTACTTTTCCTTCATCTAATAAGAGTGTTATTTCATCTAAAAGTTGATTTTGATTTTCTAGCATTTATTTGCCCCCTAAATTATAAATTTTGATTTAAATAAAAGGTTTTATTTTACTTTTGTAATTGATAAATTTCTATCTTATTTAGTAAAATAACTGTGTTGCAGAATATAGATTTTGTCAACACAGTTATTTTAATTAGTTCATTTATTTAGTTATATTTTTTTGTTATATCTTTAAACACTATCTTTTCATAGTTATCATATTTGTAGACTTTTTTCTTTTTATTATAGTTATACTTCTGTAAGAAATTTAGACATTACACCACTACTGGCTTAAACATTACACTTCCGTGATTATACTCTCTATCTTCAACTACAATAAAAACAGGTTCTAAATCTTTAGTAGATGTTATTTTTAATTCTAAGAAAATATTATTAGTTGGTAATATTTCTACATTATAATTATTTAAATTATTGTCTGTGATACTATTAAATACATCACCATGACGTTCAAAGAAAACATTATCAACTATTACAAAATAGACATCTTCTTTTTTACTATTTTCAACCTCTAGAGTGTTTTGTTTCGTTATATTTAATCTCATATCCTAGCTCCTATTAATATTACTTAATTACATTAATACTTGTAATTGTTGCATCATGCTCATCACAAGGAAGAGGTTTGAAAACTACTATTTCTGCTAAATAATCGTGTGGAGGATTTGTGACTGAAGTAGCATTACAAATAAATTTATAATTTGTTCCTGCAACAACTTGAGTAGCAACAATAAGTGCTTCATAATCAACACCTTTTAACATTCCTACAGCTTCATTAAATACTTTTAAATCTTCTTCCTCGACAGTTCTAAATTTTGACCATCCACCAACAAAAAGACTCATATAAAATACCTCCTATATATTTTTTTATTTATCCATATAATATTACTAATTTTCTTAATATTCAATATATTTCGTGTAACTGGTCAATCAAAATGCATAACTGGATAAATATTCAAGTAAATCAATATTTTTAAACAATCTTGTATAATTTAAGATAATATAATACACAAAAAACAATCATTCTATTAGGATAAAATGTCGTAAAAATTTCTTAGAATATTTTTTCATATTAAAATATTTATCTAAAAATGAAATATATTTCTTATAATTACTCGTTTGGAATCGAATTATTACATAAAAATATACATATAAACAAAAAACTCTCTAAGGGATATTTTCAAATATTACCTTTAGAAAATATCCCTTACTTAAATATATTGATTCTGTTAAACCTGTGTGTCGATGATTACACTTCCTTAGAAAAAGTAATCACAAGAGAGATTTTCCAAGAATACCAATATGTTACACTAACTACTTCCCAACCTTGCTTTGCCATGTCATTCATTATTGTTTCTGCTTGAGACTTCTTAGCTTCTACAATCTTATATTCTTTCATTGCTAATATCCCTCCTTAAAATGTTTTTGTTTCTCTCTACCCAATTAAGCCAATACAAACCGTTACCTATGTACTTGGTATAAAAATGTCTTACTCAAACTTTCAAGTTGCTATGTAGGGAATTAATATGGTTAATATGATAAATTAATAAAGTTTTATTCTATTCCATCATCATTGGCTTAATATAAATATAGCATTTTTCAACCTTTGAAAAGAGTCTTCAAAGACATTAGAAAAAGCTGATGCAAAATTTTTAATATCACCTTTTTTTAAATATGTAAGTATCTCGAAACATACATCAAAGCGTGTTTTCAAAATCTCATTATATTTTTTATGAAAGAATCTCTCTAAATAAATTCCAAATATCGTATGTTGTTTTAAATGTCTGAAAGTTTCCTGTACTACATAAATGTGTGTACAGTCTATTATCTTACAAAGTAAAACAAAGTCTGGATATACCTTACACTCTTTATAACTATTTTGTAAACCTTTTAAATGAGCTTCTATATTCTCTATATCTACATAATCCATTCTACTACCTAATAAAAATACTACATCTTCAAAGGTAATTGTAATAAACTCCATAGCTTCTAAAAGCAGTGTCAATCTTTTAGCTCCTTTTTCTGTCTTTATATAATCATCTGCATATTCAGAAAAAAGTGTTATATAAGTTCCTTTTCCATTAATTGTTCTAGCTATACCACACTCATTTAGTTCATTATATGCACTTCTAACTGTTGGAAGAGATACATTATACTTATTAATTACTGAAGTAATTGATGGTAGACAGTCTCCTACTTTAAGATTTCCTTCAAAAATTTTACAAATTATATCTGAAACAATAAAGTCATACAAATAACTTTTTTCTAATGATACATACTTAAAATTGTTTGAATACTTATCTTCTGAAACATATTTTTTTATCATGTTAAGTGTTAATTTTCTACAACTTTCATACATGTAAGTCAATAACTTCTTAAGTTCAATAAAATCTCTATTTAACCCATATAAATAACTTTGTCTTACCTGCTCTATATACTTACTACTAAAAAAAGTAACATAACAGTTCTCCAAATTATTGACACTATAATCCATTGGTGAAATCATAACATCATATTGAATAATATCGCAGAAATATTGAATCAGAGAATTATTTGTTTTGCTTATTAGTTTGTTTATATATTTTATCCTCTGTTTTCTAATTATAAAAGTGTCAGAACTATTCTCTTCCATATGATTGATAATATCATTTAATTCTTGAAAGTCTTTAGATGTAAATTGCTTAACATTATTAATAGCAATAGAAGGAAATATCAAACTGAAAATTTGATATATATCTGACATTTGCAAGATTTTCTCATATGATAATTCAGATTCAATTGATTGTTGTGTACTTGCATTGTATATCACAGTTGCTCTAGACCCAGCTTTGGTTTCTATAAAACCCTTTTCTAATAGCATTTTTATTACTGTTTTTATAGTATTTTTTGATACCATATACTCTTTGGACATCTTATTAATAGAATCAAGCTTGTCACCAACAGTAATTCTGCCTGTATAAATTTGTTTAATTATATCTTCAAATACAATTGAATATTGTGGTTTTCTTTTCATATTTTCCCTCTTTAATAAATTAAAATTATTGACTTTCATAATCTATATTTATTTTTATTTAATAAATTAAAATAGTTGCTTATTTTTTATTCATAATCTATAATTAGTATAGACCATTCATATATATGGTCTAAGTTTTGTGATGTTATAATTAAGTAAAATAGCATATTACTGATATAATACAATTATGTACAACAAAAAAGTGTAGATATGTTAAGTCTACCTAATTTAGATTTTAGCTTATGTTACCCTATAGATAAAATAAAAGAACACATTTATATAATAACTCAAAATCAAATGGAATTCAGTCTGTTTTTAAAGTTTATTTGGTTTACTTTAGAATATATACTGTTTGATAGTATACTGATTACATTTTCACCAACAAACACTCTAACTTATTACTTTATAATCGAAAGTAATATATTGCTAACCTTAAAAATACTTATATTCATCAATCATATATATTCCATTGAAAAAATATTTATTTAGAAAAAATGCCATAAATTAGAAATTATAAAACAAGTTGTATAGAGATATAAAAAATAGCACTTAATATCAATAATGAATTATCAAAACTAAGTGACACTTAAGTAGCATTAATGGATACACTTATACCATTTCTACCAGTTATGGATTAATTAAATGATATGGTATATCTGATATTGAAACTTTAATATCAAAATTGAATTCTTTAATGTATAAAAATAAGCTTAAAAATAAATCCAATTTAAGTTAGGTAATTTAGATATTCTATGAAATATATGCTATAAAGGAGTCCTAATAATGTCAAATCATGAAGATTTTGCAAATATTGAATATAGTTTATTAATGAATGCGTTAGATGTAAGCGTTAGTAGACACCAATTAGATGAACACTTTACTGTTGTTTGGGCTAATGACCGCTATTATGAAATGTTTGGTTATACAAAAGAAGAATATGAATCGCTATTTCATAATCAATGTGACCTTTTTTACAAAGATAATCCAGAAGATTGGAATTCACTTGTAGATTATGTGGAAAAGAAATTCTCTAATGGAGAAAAAAAATATGACTATGTTTGTCGTATGAAGCATCGTAATGGAAAAAAATTATGGATAAAGTTATTTGGATTTTTAACAGGAGAAATTATTGATGGATGCCCTATTTCATATTCCGTTATGATTGATATTACTGAACAAATGATGATTAAAATAGAGCAAACTGCAACTTACAAAAATTTTCCTGGTCTCATTGCTAAGTTTAAGGTTACTGATTTTGGTTTCCAACTTCTTGATGCTAACCAAAAATACTTTGATATTTTTAAAGATAATGTAAATTTCCTATTAAAAGATATAGATTCAGAAAGCTATCTTAGTGAAGTGTATAAACACTATAGTGATTTTAGAAATGGAAAATACATTTGTTTTTCTATTTCTCCACAAACTATCAATGGAGACATCGTTCACATGCAAGTTGTGGCTGAATGTATAGATTGGGAAGATGATAAACCTATATATCTTTTAATCTATTCAGATGTCACAAAATTAGTAAAACAAAATGAGATTATTGAAAAAAATAATAAGGAATTAAAGGAATTAGCTTTTATTGACCCAATTACTGGAGGTATGAACCGTACTAAATTTAACATAACAGTAAAAGAAGTTATTGAACAGTCACCATCTGATACATATACTCTTATATGGCTAAACATGCAAAAATTTAAATTAATAAATGATTCAGCAGGAAATATAGCTGGAGATAAACTTTTAAAATATATCTATAATTGCATAAACGAGCACTTACATGAAGGTGAGCTTGTAACTAGAATCTTTGCTGATAATTTCATTCTTCTTTTTAAAAATAATCAAGAAGACATAACTTCTAGACTAAACTCAATAGTTAAATATATCAATAAATTCAATGATAATGCTGATTATAAATACATGCTTTACTTTACTGCTGGTGCCTATGTAATTCATGATACTTCTTTAGATATAACAAATATCCAAGATAGAGCAAATGTAGCTTGTAAAGCAACTAAAAATATAGAAAATCATGGTTTATGTATTTGTAATTTTTATAGCAAAACAGATAAGGAAAAACTCATACTAGAGAAAAGTATAGAAAATAGAATGTATGAAGCACTTGAAAAGAGAGAATTTCAAGTTTATTTACAACCAAAATTGGAACTATCTAATCAAACGATATGTGGTGCAGAAGCTCTAGTTAGATGGATTCTTCCTGTTGGGAAAATAATCCCTCCTAATGAATTCATTCCATTATTTGAAAAGAATGGCTTTATTGTACAGTTAGATTTATACGTTTTTGAAGAAGTCTGCAAAACCTTAAGAAGATGGATTGATTGTGGATTAAATACTATAAATATTTCAGTAAATATGTCTCGCTATCATTTTTCATTCAAAAACTTTATTAATTCATATAAAGAAATAGCCCAAAAATATGATATTCCACCTAATCTTATAGAAATTGAGATTACAGAAACAATTGTATTTGAAGATGTTAAAGTATTTAGTGAAATAATAAATGAAATCCATAAATATGGCTTTAAATGCTCTATTGATGATTTTGGAAGTGGTTATTCCTCAATTAATATGCTTAAGGATATTTATGTTGATACTATAAAATTAGATGGCGCATTCTTTAAATCAGAACGCCTAGATTCTGAGCGTGAAAGAGATATAATTATCTCTATAATTGAATTAGCTAAGAAACTAAAAATGACTACTGTAGCTGAAGGAATAGAAACTAGTTTTCAAAAAGACTTTTTACAAGAAATAAAATGTGATATGTTACAGGGCTATATCTTTTCTAGACCTTTACCAATAGAAGATTTTGAAAAGCAATTATTTCAAAAATCCTCTAACTAATCAGTACAAAGTTATTTATTCTAAGAGATATATTACATAAAAAATGAAAGTTTAAAAAATAAAGTGGAGAATTAAATTCTCCACTTTATTATATTTCTGACTATTTTAGTTACTTTCTATAATCATTTTATTTATTCCTAGTCATTTACTTATAACTCTTTAACATTTACCACTACTGCCTTAGGTCTAGTCATAGCCTCAATTGAATACTTAACTCCTTGAGTTCCCATACCAGATGCCTTTACACCCAAGAATGGGAAATGGTCTGGTCCTCTTTCAGTCTTGTTATTTATTTGAACAGTTCCAACTTCAAGCTTATCCGCAACATAAAATGCTCTATCAATATCACTTGTAAACACTGATGATTGAAGCCCATACTCTGACTGATTAGCAATTTCAATTGCTTGATTTATATCTTTAACTCTTATAATTGGAAGTACTGGACCAAAAGGCTCCTCCCAAGCAATCTTCATATCAACATTTACATTGTCTAATAATGTTGGATAAAATAAATTATTTTTTCTAACATTACCTGTTATTAATTTTGCTCCTTTATGTAGTGCATCATCAACTAAACCTTGAACAAAATCAGTCGCTTTATTATCTATAAGAGGCGTGATAACTACTTCCTCCATTGGATTTCCAATCGTTAACTTCTCTACTAATGGCTTTATCTTTTCCACTAATTCATCAGCTACACTCTCTTGTACTAGGATTCTCTTCACTGCTGTACATCTTTGGCCTGAGTATGAATAAGCTCCAGACACTATATTCTTAGCTGCAAAATCCAAGTCTGCATCTTCTAATACTATAGCGGCATCTTTTCCACCAAGCTCCAATAATAATGGTACCATTCTAGATATTTTAGATATATGTTGACCAACTTCAGTACTACCAGTAAAGTTGATAAAATTAATTCCTTTGTGAGTTACAACATAATCCCCTATCTCACTACCCCTACCTGTAATAGTGTTAAGTACTCCATCTGGTATACCAGCTTTTCTCATAATTTCTACTACATGAAGTGCACTAATAGCTCCTTGTGTTGCAGGTTTTAATACAACTGCATTTCCACCAATAAGTGCTGGTGCAATCTTTGACATTGATAAATTCACAGGATAATTAAAAGGAGATATCGCTAGAACAGTACCTAATGGAACCCTTGAAACATAAGACATCTTATTTCTTGTTCCACCAGGGAAGTTATCACCACTAATAGCTTCACCTTCCATATTTTTTCCTACATCGGCTGTATATCTTAAAAAATCTGCCGTTCTTTCAACTTCTGCTCTTGCAGACTTTATATCTTTGGCTATTTCAAGTACCAATATATTAGCTATCTCGTCCATATTTTCTAACAATAAATCAGCAGCCTTATGGAATATATTAGCTCTCTTGTATACAGGCATTTCAGCCCATACCTTTATACTCTCTTTTGTATTTTCAATGGCTTCATCTACTTCGTGTTTTGTCATAGATTGTACTTTACCAACAAGAGAATTATCTATTGGTGAGTAAATTTCTATTGGTTTTCTTGAATTAGATTCCACCCATTTTCCATTTATTAAATTTTTATATACATTTTCTTTTGTTCTAAGTTCATTAAACATATTTTTATTCCTCTCTCTGATATAACTTTGTGTATTTAAATTATAGCCATTTATTCATTATGTAAACATTTCTTTTTTTAATAAACGTTTACCTTAAAAATTTTTTTCATAATCTATATTTTTTGTATTTTAAATGGCATTGTATTTTAAATAATTCTCTCATTATTTCACCCTTATATTTCTTGCAAGGTATAATTACACATATCATAATGTCAACAAGAATAGGACAGATTATACAATTAAAAGAACGCTATTCTCTTAATTATTGACCCTAATTTGCATATATGATATAATCCTAACAGAACACTATTCTGTTTAAAACTCAGAATAAAAAATAGACTGTTACAAGTCTTATTCAACAGATTTTGGAGGTAAAAAATATGCGTAATGTAATCTACTACTTTACTGGAACAGGAAATAGTATGCGAGCTGCTCAGGTAATCGCACAAGAACTTAATAATACGGAGATTATCTCAATGAGAACATCACCATCTGATTATTCAAAATTGACTGCTGAACGAATAGGATTTATTTTTCCTGTATACCATTGGACTATACCAGAAACTGTAATTCAATTTATAAAAAATTTAGAGTTATCCCCTGATGCCTATATATTTGCAATTTCTATGCCTGCTTTTATTAACGGAAAAAGCATGGAAGAATTAGCATTGTTACTCAAGGAAAAAGGGTGTAATTTATCTTATGGGAATAAAGTATATAGTGTTGCTAACTATGTAGCCATGTATCCACCATTTCCTAACCCTAAAAAACGTGTTCCTAAAACGGAGGAACAGCTTAGAATTATATCAAAAGAAATATCGCAAAAAGAAATAAGAAACTACCCAAAACCCAATTTTTTAGTAAATACACTTTTTCATAAAATAATGGACCATTATATAAAAAATTGTCCATCTAATGATAAATATTTCAAGGTTTGGGATGATTGCATTTCTTGTGGATTATGTTTTAAAGTATGCCCTTGCAAAAACATAATAATGCAAAATGGTAAACCAACATTTCAACATCAATGTAATCAGTGTATGGCTTGCATTTCCTTTTGTCCAAAAGAATCCATTAATTTCCCTTATTTCACTCGAAAACGCAAAAAATATCATAATCCTTATATTAGTTCAAATGATATAGTGTCAAATCGAAAATATTATAAATAAGGTTAGGAATCTGAAAAATATAGTGCTTAAAAATTTTTCGCTATCCTATCTCAAATATAAATAAGAAAATCTTATCACTGTAAAACAATTAAATTTGCCAGCTATCAAATACTAAGATATAAAGACATAAAGCCAATAACCTATAAATAACATCCCTTATGGCTATTGGCTCTTTTCATATAACAGCTTCCATATGAGATTAATAACAGATTGTAGCAAAAAATATTACTTACTTGTCAGGGTCAAGCTTGACAAATTTGTAAATGAACAATATTATATATCTATGACTTAAAATATATTTTAAGTCATAGATAACATATACTTATAGAGAGGATTGATAAATATGGCTAAAAGCTTTACAGAAATAGAAAAAAATAATATTAGAAAAAGACTAATTTCAGAATGTGAAATTCACTGGTCTAAATATGGATACAAAAAAACTAACATTGACGAACTTTGTTCAAAATCAGGAATTGCAAAGGGTTCATTTTACACATTCTTTGATTCAAAAGAAAAGCTATTTTTTGAAGTATTAAATGAAATTCAAAACAAACTTATATCATCAGTAGATGAAATTTTAAGTAACATGCCTCAAAAAGAGGGTTTTGCAAAAGCCTTGAAGATGTTATACCGATTATATGATAAAAACCCATTCTTATATTCACCAAACAATGCTGATTACATCTCTTTATTAAATAAGATGCCTAAAGAGATGCTTTCACAACTTGAATATAATAATGTACAAAGTTTTTACAACTTAATTGAAAGATACAATCTCAAATTAAAAATAGAGAAAGAAAAAGCCTTTGGTGTTTGCAATGCCCTACTTTCAAGTCTATTGATAAAAGAAGATATTGGATATAACTACATTGAAGTATTTGATTTTATGGTAGACAATCTTATAGAACACATACTTGAGTAATAATTTAAAATAAATTTTCTAAACATTTCTTTATAACTAGGAGGGGTAATATGATTGAATTAATACAAAAACTAAATGATATTATTTACAAAATAAATGATAAACTAAATATCCACACAAAACTAGTAGACCCTAGCAGCGAACTCATGCCATTCTACTCTATCTTATCTATAATATTTTCTGCATTTATAATAATATTAGGGATTAAAACAAGAAAAAACTTCCTTATAGTCATTGCTGTCATAGCAATCATTATAAATATTTTAATAATCTTAGATAGGTAGGTATATATATGGTAAAATCATTAAATACTTTTAATAAAAATTTTAACTTAATGGTATTAGGTCAAATAATTTCATTATTTGGTGCATCAATACTTAAGTTTGCTTTATCTCTCTACATACTTGATATGACTGGTAAGGCAGAAATATTTGCTACGATACTTGCAGTATCTTCAATCCCAATTGTGGTATTCTCCCCTATTGGTGGGGCTATTGCAGATATATTCAACAGAAGAAACTTAATGGTTATTTTCGATTTTTCAAGTAGTGTTGCAGTACTAATCTTATCACTCTTCTTATTTAATGATAATGGTTCAATACTACTTATAGGAATTATTATGACCATACTTTCAGTCATAAGCACAATGTATCAACCAACAGTTCAGTCAAGTACACCCATTTTAGTAGATAATGAACATTTAATAAATGCAAATGGTATCGTAGCTGGAGTTGCCTCTCTTACAAATATAGCAGGTCCTGTATTAGGAGGTGTTTTGTATGGTATCCTTGGTATCAATGCAATTGTCGTTATCAGTTGTATAAGTTTCTTTCTATCTGCAATTATGGAGATATTTATACAGATTCCTTTTGTTAAACAAGAACAAACTGGTAACATTATAAAAACTATATTTATTGATATAAAAGATGGTATTATCCATATATGTAAGGAAAATAGATTTACATTAAAAATACTCTTTTTAGCAATGGCAATAAATCTAGTTTTAAGTTCTATGCTAATCGTAGGTATCCCCTATATAGTAAAAATAACTATGGAATCTAATAACTTTCTATATGGTGTAGCAGAAGGAGCAATCTCTTTTAGTTCGTTAATAGCTGCTGTGAGTATTGGTATTTTCTCAAAGCATCTGAAAATAACCAACTTACATATTTGTTTCATCATATGTGCACTTATATTTATACCAATGGCATTTTCAGTCTATCCATTTATATTAAATACAGGATTTCCAGTTCCATTTTTAATCTTTATTATATCCTCTATGCTAATATTTTTTACAACGACTCTTATCTCAATATATGCTATAACAATCATACAATTAAAAACTCCAAATGAACTGCTAGGAAAAGTTATGGCTATTCTTTTTGCAGGAACATCTGTCGCAATGCCTATTGGTCAGGTTATATATGGTAGACTTTTCGATTTATTATCGGATAGAGTGTATATTATTATAATAGGAGTAGGATTTATTACATTACTTATAGCGTTTATATCGAAAATAACATTACAGAATGAAAAAATTTAGATACTCAGAATTTAAATAGAAAGGTTTTAGACCTAAAAACCAGACATAAAAATTCAATTTTCACTAATTTCTGAATTTACATGCAAAATTGTGTATCAGTGTGTTGACGTATTGGAAATTGATTGATATAATCAATGGAAAATAAACTTTATAAAAATTCAAAATATTCAGCTAGAGGAGTGATAAAAATGAGTTACATGCCAAATATAGAACAAGCATGGGAAATACTAAAAAAATACAATAAGGAAGAATTTCATATAAGACACGCTCAAATCGTATCTGGAGTTATGAGATACTATGCAAAAGAATACGACCCTGAGAGAGTAGAATTTTGGGAAGTAGTTGGACTTTTACATGACTTAGATTTTGAAATGTATCCTGATGAACATTGTGTTAAGCAAAGAGAATTAATGACAGAGCTTGATTTAGATAAATCTATAATCGATTCTACTGTAAGTCATGGATATGGACTAACTGGCTCAGATGTCAAGCCAGAACAGTTTATGGAAAAGGTATTATTTGCTGTAGATGAACTTACTGGTTTAATTGGTGCCGCTGCAATAATGCGTCCTTCAAAGAGTGTTTCTGATTTAGAATTAAAATCTGTTAAAAAGAAATTTAAAGATAAGTCATTTGCTGCTGGCTGTTCTCGAGATGTTATAAGAAGTGGTGCAGAAATGCTTGGCTGGGAACTTGATAAGCTTATTCAAACAACTATAGAAGCTATGAGAAGCTTAATCCCAGAAATGGCGATATAGCCTCTCATACATATATACCATAGAAGTTACATCTTTAAAGAGTTTTTCTATTTTTGATGCAACTTCTTTTTTTATTTATCACAATAAAAAGCTTACTATCTTAAGCTTATTAATATGCCCCATTTATAATATGTATAATATCCCAACTTTGAAAAATTTTGATAAATAATAAATAATTTCAATATGTACACATAATTATAGACTTTACCTGTATACATTAAATTACATGATTGACTACCTTTTTCACATTTTTAAGTGGTATAGCAATTTTAACTACAAATTTGTCATCATCATATTCAATTACAACATTACCACCATACTTGTTTACAGAGTTTTTTATACTTCTTATTCCAAAACCATGAAAAGGACCTGTTTTATCTGTCACAATATCTCCATTTTTAGTAATAATCTCATTTACTTTAGTATTTTCCACTCTTATTAGATAAAAATTTTGCATGACATCGCCTTTAATACAAATCTTTCTATCACCACTATCTATTTTGTTACATGCTTCAATCGCATTATCTAAAATATTAGAGAATATATGACATACATCTACTAATTCAATAGCTTCACAATGACTAAAATTTATTCCTGTTCTTAGTTCTATATCATTTTTATCACAGATTTCTTTCTTTTCACTTAATATACTATCTAATATGAAATTACCAGTATTAAAAAATAAGTCATTACCATGAATCTCTCCTTGTAGATTATCTAAATATGAAGTAACATCAATACCTTTTTTAATCATGGCATTTATACACAATAAATGATTTTTCATGTCATGACTTAATAATCTAGTCTTTAGATATTTCTTTTCTATATCTTCATAATACTCACTTTCAGATTTTAAAACGTTTTTAATCATATTATTTTCTACCATTAAAGTATTATATTGCTGTAACTTCTTAGCAATTAAGATTAAAATAATACTTGATATAAGCAGTACAACAGAAATCATAACAAATTGACTATTATGCATTCCACTACCAGACTTTGAATTAAATATGTATTTAAAAATAATAAAAAAAGATGCTATATTAGCGACTATTGGGATGATTATATAAGAGAATGTCTTTTTGTTTATTTCTATATTCAATTTTATCTTTAATGTTCTGTATAAAAATAAAGCTAAAATCAAAAGCATCTTTCCAGATACCATAGACTCAATTCTGTATATATAACCTGTTGCCATCTTACTCATATCATCTATAGAATTAAGCCAAACTGTTAAAGATATGCTTAAAGCATCTGTAGCAATTAATAACATCCAGTAAATTAAGGATATTAATACAGACTTCATAAACCTCACATCATATGAGATTTTGTAAAATACGACAGTAAACACCACAGATATAATTACTCTTATATCTGGAGATACATCAAAAAAATAAATTATATTAGCAAAAATAATAATGCTACCCATGTATATATTTATTTTTCTATTAGAAATTTTTTGCTCACTTGTATAATCTAGCATTTTCTTACAAAGAAACCATTCTATTATAAAGGATATCATAATGAAAATATTCCAAAATAAGCCTGACTTTATCATAATACTTTCTCCTAACGTATTGATAAATTATTTTTTATATTTTACGTATAATTTAATTATATACGACTCTACACGTGTAGTAAATAGATTGTCAAAATTATTCCAAATAAATCCATATTTCTTTTCTTTTTTAATTATATCACTTATTTTGCTAAATTAAATTAGACTTTATATCATTTTTTAACATAATGACTATATAAATTTATCTAAAACTAAATATAAAATATATTATCCATAAAACTTTTACATTATTTTCATATAAACTCTTATAATCTTATAATAACACTATGAAATATTTTTTCTCATGATATACCTTGACAGGCGAGGTATATCAAAGTATTATATATTTAATCGGAGGTGATGTTCATGACAATCGCATCTGACATGATAAGAGGTCATACAGAAACAATTATCTTAAAACATTTACTTGAAAAAGACAGTTATGGTTATGAGATTAATAAATCTATACTTGAAAAGACCAATGGATTGTACGAGTTAAAAGAAGCCACTCTATATACAGCGTTTCGTAGACTTGAGCAGTCTGGTGCAATAACCTCTTATTGGGGAGATGAAGCTACTGGAGCTAGAAGAAAATATTATTCTATAACAAACATAGGCAGAGAAAAATATATAAAAAGCCATGAAGAATGGGATAATACAAAAGCACTAATAGACATATTAATTTAGGAGGTGAAAATATGTTAGATAAAATACGTACTTATATTGATAATAGCTTTACAGGAATTAATGAAACAAAAAAAGTCAGAGAACTTAAAGATGAATTATTTGAAAATCTAAAAGAAAAATACAACGACCAAATACAAGATGGTAAAACAGAACAAGAAGCATATAATTCAGTAATCTCAGGAATTGGAGATTTATCTGAGTTAATTGAAAGTGTTAAAGAACCATATTTTGTACCTTCTGAATTAATTGAGGAAAAAAAGAAAAGAGCCTTAAGAGCATCAATAGCAATTGCTCTTTTTATAGTAAGCCCTTTCTTGTTTGTAGTCTCAATTGTGAGCTTTGGTATAGAGCCAACTCTAGGGATTCTTTTAATGCTTATATTAATAGCAATTGGAGTAGGACTACTAGTTTATAATCAAATGACAAAACCAAACTATGCTCTATATAATGATACTTCAACAAAAGAATTCAAAGAATTTAAAGAATTTAAAACAAATTATGATGATATAAATCCGGCTTACAAATCATTTATTAGTGCATATTGGATTATAATAGTTGCTATATATCTAATCACAAGCATGCTATTTAATATTTGGTCTTTTTCATGGATACTATTTATAATAGGTTCTGCTGGTGTTGAGATTATTAAAGGAATAATACAACTAAGTGAATCAAAGGAGGATAATAAACATGAATAAAAAACTCATAAAAACAAAGATTTTAGTATGGAGTATTGTTGCAATATCACTTTCTATAGTATTTATCCTTCTTCTTATAGGAAACATATTCTCGCATTCTTTTAATCTTTCTTTTAATAATTTACATTCTAAATACAACTATGATAAGTATATAGTAGCTAAAAATGAAAGTTTTTCAGATAAAATAAACGATATTAATGTTGACTGGATTTCAGGTGAAGTTAGAATTAAGAAAAGTGATTCTAATCAAATCAAATTAATTCAAAAAACTCCTTCTAATTTTTCAAAGAAAAAACTTGCGAAGATAAAGGTTGATGGAAATTCTCTTTCTATAGATGATAATTCAGCAAAGAAATTCTTTATTGGAGTTAATCTTCCAAAACCAACAATACTTGAACTATATTTGCCTAATAAGCTTTATGATAAAATAAATTTATCTACTACTTCAGCAGATATATATAGTACTTACATAAAAGGTAATATAATGGAAGCTAGCACGGTTTCAGGCATAATAGAGCTTTCTGGTAATATTAATAAAGTAAACTTAGACACAACTAGTGGTGATATTGATATAACAAAACTAGATAGTAAAGACGCCACATTTACATCAACATCTGGCAGAATACAACTTTCTGGCAAAATTGATAGTTTAAATTTAGATACAACTAGTGGTGATATAAGTTTAAAAGATATAAATAATAAAAGCCTTGTCTGTAGTACAGTTTCTGGACGAATGGATGTATCTGGAACACTTTCTGATATTAAAGCAGAATCAACTTCAGGTGATATAAAAATTATATCTAACAAAATGTTGTCTTCTCTAAACTGTGAGACTACTTCTGCCAATATTGATTTGTCTATTCCTGATAATCCAGGATTCACTTTAAGCTTTGATAAGATTTCTAGTTCTTTAAATAGTGACTTTGAATTGAATCGTCACGATGATTTATACACTTATAAAAATGGGGCTACAAATTTCTATGTAAGTGCTACAAGTGGAAATTTTACTATTCTAAAAAACAAGAATTAGATAAAATGATTATTACAACCAAAATACTTTTATTATTATGACAAAAACATTTTTATTATTAAAATCAAAACACTTCTATGGTAGATTTATTATTTATTGATAAATCAAATACTCATAGAAGTGTTTTTATATATCATAATTTTATATTGCCTCATTCATTTTCACTATTAAACATCTCTCCTATAATACTCTACTAAGTTCACTCTATTTACATATAATCTCAACATATCCTTTATATGCATCTATTCTCAAATAATCTCCTGTTTTAATCAGACTTGTAGCATCTTCCACTCCCACCAAAGCAGGTATACCATACTCACGAGATACTATTGCACCATGAGTCATAAGCCCTCCAACTTCAAGTACTAACCCCTTCGCATTTACAAAAAGTGGCGTCCAACCAGGGTCTGTAAATTTAGTCACCAAAATCTCATTCTTTTGTAAACTGTCATCATTTGGATTCAATATAACTCTTGCATATCCTTCATAGATACCTGCTGAGACTGGCATACCAACAAATGCTCCTTCTGGTACCCCCTCTTTTGAATAGCTCCCAGAGAATATCTCTCCTTCATTTGTAATTACCCTTGGTGGATTCAGTTTTTCATATTTATCATACTCTATTTTTCTGCATTGTATACTTTCTTTGAAATTTACTTTTTCAGTTAATGCTTGATATATTTCATCAAGGTTTAGATAAAATATATCATATCTATTATCAAGTAAATTATCCTTTTCTAATTTATCCCCTACTTCATCAATTACTTTTCTTACTTCATTAAATACACCAACTATAATATATTTTCCATATTCACGTAAAGGCAAGAAAGTCTTTATATTATTTAGATGATTCTTAACTTTTTTGACTAAATAATCTTTACCTATCTTCTCATAAGCTTCCAAAATTAATCGTTCACTTTCACTCGATTTTTCAATCAATCTTTGATAGTTTTCTCTATGTTCATTTTTTTCCAATGTATTTATATTATTCAATATAGACATACTTATTGGAGTGAAATCTTCTTGATAACGATGATTTGTTATATCTATTTCTCCAATTCCTCTCATACCAAATTGTCTTAAAAAATCACTTAACTCTCTCTTTAATTCATCACTACCATTTTTTAAAAGCAATAAATGAGCATCTTTAGGATTTTTATTTAATATATCAATCTCTTTTAGATTATTCCTTATTAAATCAGCTAAATCACCTACTCTTAATCCCATCTCAGTAGTAATATTTCCTTCTAGTCCACTTACAAAACTATCTTCTAAGTACAATAAATCTAATTCTTCAAGCATATTTCTAAGTTTTCTATCACTTAAAATTCCTGGAGCTACATTTGGTATAAGTTGCTTTGCTAACTTAAATATAAAAGCAGATAATAACTCTTCCACGATTACAATCTTTTCACATAAATCATTTCCCTTGTTTATATTTCTATACACATCATAAATAAGTTCTTCTTTCAACTCCACTAAACTTGCAAGAGCATCTGGTTTTTTATCAAAGGCATAATTTTGCTTTGAGATTTTTAAGATAGGTATTATTAAATTCTTTGCCATTTTTAATGTAGTTTTAGAAGGCAGTTTTTTCTTTAAGGGATATTTTTCAATATACTCTCCAAGTGCACTTGCTACAAGATAGTCTACATTGGGCATTAAATCTTTGATTATCTTATCTCTTATTGGTAATCTCAGTATTTCTGTACAATTGGCATAGAGTCTACCTCCAGCTTGACTCATTATCTTGAAGTTACTACCTTCTTCGACTCTATCAAAAGGCATTACTCTTTTGAATATATCAAGACCTAAGGGTTTAATTGGTTTTGTCATTACTTGAATATGACTTGCTGATATATATACCTGAGATTTTCCATTTATATTACTATTTTCGACTCTAGGATATAGAGATGTTATCATTCTACTTTGCAAAATATATATTTTCCCACTCTCATCAATTGCCCATTCTATATCTTGTGGAGTCTGATAGTATTCCTCGATTTCATGTCCTAGTTGTGCTACATTATAAATCTCTCGTTCTGAAAGTACTTGTTCTTTCTGTTTATTTTTATCAAGTAAGATTTGCTCTGTGCCACCATCATTTTTTCTGTATATGGCTAACTTCTTCACATTTATTTCTTTTGCTATAACTTTATTTTCGTTTTTATTTACTTTGTACAAGTCAGGAGTTATTAATCCCCCTACCAAAGCTTCACCAAGTCCAAAACCTGCATCAATAGTCAAATGATTATAGTTATTGTTAATGGGGTCAGCAGTAAACATTATTCCTGACTTTTGTGAGTCGACCATTTTCTGAACTACTACAGAAATTAATACATTATCTTCATTCAAATTATTTTTCTTTCTATATACTACAGCCCTTTGAGTATAAAGTGATGCCCAACAATATTTTACATTTTCAATTAAGTTTTCAAATCCATGTACATTTAAATATGTATCTTGTTGACCTGCAAAAGACATATCTGGCAAATCTTCTGCTGTTGCACTAGAACGCACTGCATAGAAATCATCTTCTCCAATGCTTTCTATGGCCTCTTTTATATTTTGTTTTATACTATCTGAAAGTGACTTTTCTATGATTAAATCCCTTAGACTACTAGTCAATTCTTGAATTTTTTCTAAATCATCAACATCTACATTATCTAATTGTTTAAATAAGTCATTATCTTTTAATGGTTCTATAAATTTGTAAAAGGCATCTGTTGTTATACAGAATCCTTCTGGTACAGGTAGGTTTCTCTTAGTCATTTTGCCAAGATTAAACCCCTTCCCACCAACTAAATTAAAGCTATCTTCATTTATTTGATTAAAAAACAAAATAGTGGTATTCATATCACACCTCCAAAGTTAACTATGGGTATATCAAATTTATTTGCATAAACTAACTTTATTTAATTTTATATATCTCTCTTTACTTACAATTATACAACTTTTATATATATTTAAATTAATATACACATATAAATACATTAATTTAAGCATCTTTTATACATCTCTAAATTAGAAAACATATAAATATATTATTTAAGCATCTTTTATACATCTCTAAATTAGAAAGCATATAAATATATTATTTAAGCATCTTTATACATCTCTAAATTAGAAAACATATAAATTATATTAATTTAAGCATCTTTTATACATCTCTAAATTAGCAGACATATGAATACATCATTTAACCTACAACAAAAAAATTAGAGGTACACTATCATAAAAATATGATTAACTGTACCTCTAATTATATTTATCTTTTCATAAGTTTAATTTCTACATATCGATTAAACTTATATTATCTATTAATATCTTAAATATTAGTTTTGAATAATACTTTCTCTTGATTCGATTTCTTTTGAAATACTAGCTATAAATTCATCTAATTTAATGCTACCTATTTCACCTTTATCTCTTGATCTAACAGAAACATTATTCTCCTCAACTTCTTTTTCACCTACTATTAACATGTATGGAACTTTTTCAAGCTGAGCTTCTCTTATCTTAAATCCAATTTTTTCAGCTCTGTCATCTAATTCAACTCTTATACCCTTATCAAATAACTCTTTCTTAACTTCATTTGCATAATCCATAAATTTATCAGATATAGGAAGTATCTTAACTTGAGTTGGAGATAACCAAACTGGGAATTTACCAGCATAATGCTCTATTAATATACCTATAAATCTTTCTATACTACCAAAAGCAACTCTATGAATCATAACTGGTCTATGTTTTTCACCATCTTGTCCGATATAAGTGTTATCAAATTGTCTTGGAAGTTGCATATCTAATTGGATAGTACCACATTGCCAAGTTCTTCCTAAACAGTCTTTTAGATGGAAGTCTATCTTAGGACCATAGAATGCACCATCACCTTCATTTATAGTATATGGTAGACCTAATTCTTCTAAAGCTTCTCTTAATCCATTTTCTGCTGCTTCCCACTCTTCTTCGCTTCCCATAGAATCTTCTGGTCTTGTAGATAACTCTAAGTTATATTCAAATCCAAAAGTTTTGTAGATACCATCTATTAGGTTAGCTACTCCTTTTATTTCATCCTTTATTTGCTCTGGTAACATGAATATATGTGAATCGTCTTGAGTAAATGCTCTAACTCTCATTAATCCTTGTAATGCACCAGATAACTCATGTCTATGAACTCTACCAAGCTCTGCAACTCTCATTGGGAAATCTCTATATGAGTGTAATTGAGAATTATAGTAAATTAATCCTCCAGGACAGTTCATAGGTTTTATAGCATAATCTTCATCATCTATTTTAACTGTATACATATTTTCTTTGTAATGATACCAGTGACCTGAAGTCTCCCATAATTTTCTATTTAATATAATAGGAGATTCTATTTCAATATATCCAGCTTTTCTGTGTATTTCTCTCCAGAATTTTAATAGTTCATTTTTAAGTTCCATACCTTTTGGTAAGAACATAGGGAATCCAGGACCTTCTTCAGGTATCATAAATAATCCTAATTCTTTACCTAGTTTTCTATGGTCTCTCTTTTTAGCTTCTTCTAATAAATGTAAGTACTCTTCTAAATCTTTGTTTTTCTCAAAAGAAGTCCCATAGATTCTTTGAAGCATCTTATTTTTTTCATCGCCACGCCAGTATGCACCTGCAACACTTTGTAATTTAACAGCTTTAACTTTTTTAGTAGATGGTAAATGTGGTCCTCTACATAAATCAGTAAAATCACCTTGCTTGTAGAAAGATATTATTTCACTTTCAGGTAAATCAGATATAAGTTCTACCTTATAGTCTTCTCCTTGTTCTTTCATAAGCTCTAAAGCTTCATTTCTAGGAAGTTCAAATCTTTCTATTTTTAAATCTTCTTTAGCTATTTTTTTCATTTCAGCTTCTATTTTTTCTAAATCTTCTGGAACTAATCTATGGTCTAAATCTATATCATAGTAGAATCCATTTTCTATACTTGGCCCTATAGCAAGTTTTGCTTCTGGGTAAAGTCTCTTTATAGCTTGAGCTAATATATGTGCTGATGTATGTCTAAAAACTTCTTTACCTTCTTTATCTTCAAACTTAAATAAATTTAAGTCACAATCAGAATCTATAATGTGGTCCATACCTACAACCTCTCCGTTCACAGATGCTGCTACCACATTTCTAGCTAATCCTTCGCTAATGGATTTCGCTACATCCATAACAGAAATAGCACTTTCAAATTCTTTTATTGAGCCATCTTTTAAAGCAACTTTAATCATTGTTTTTTCCTCCTTATTGAAATAATTTTTAGATTTTTTGTAATAAAAAATCGCCCCAAATATGTTTGGGACGATATTAATTCGCGGTTCCACCCAAGTTGGTGTATACAAGTATATACAACCCTCTTGATGACTATAAGGTCGTCACCCGAGCACTTTCACATATAGTATAAATACAAATACTGCTAATAAACTCAGCTCCAAGGTAGTTTTCAAATAGACCTGTTACATGGGCTCTCAGCCATAGACCCAAATTCTCTGAGAATGGTTTCTACTCTACTCTTCCTCTTCAACACTATGATTTTTAATATATTTTCATTATAACAGATACTTATACATCAATCAACATTAATGTAATATAATAATTACCCATTATTTTTCATCTTAATCAACTCTAAATCAATATTCTAATATTTTTATATTACTTTAATCTTTTGATTTATAGTTATATTATAATATTTTCACCAATTTTAAATTTTTAAAATATATCTACATGCATGATAGATATGACTAGATAAATACTAAAATTAATTATTATTGAAGTTAATTTTTAGTTTTTGTATACTTAAATACAATAGCTAATTATTGTATATTTAAATAAATATAGTAACCAAACCTTGAACTATACCTATTAAAAAACCTAAAACAAGACCTAAAAACTCTATATGCTTTAATTCTTTTTTAGCTATTTTTATTATTATCTCTTCTAATTCATATAAATCTAGTTCATTAATCTTATCTTCGACCATTTTTTGTATATCTATACGTTCATTTGCTTTATTTATTATATTTTTACTCAATTCATCTATACTCTGTTTAACTTCAGACTCAATTATCTCTCCTAAATAGTCTTGTATCATGTTTTTTATGCCACTTGGTATAAATGAGACTTTCTCATGTATTATAATTTTTACCCTTGCTTTTATGTATCTTACAACTTCTTCCTTATCTTCGTCAGTAATGATATTTGCAAGTATTTCGTCCATAGAAAGAAATTCTTCTTGAATTATTTCTCCTACATTGGCTGCTATTTCTGCTCTTCTCTTTGGTATAAGCCCTACTATTTCTATATTTAAAATAGGTATTTTAATAGGCTCTATTGGTCTAAATATTAGTCTTATCGCAACTACATTTGTAACATAACCTATAAATCCACCAATAACAGCTAATATCAGTATCCTAATTAAATTATCCATTATAAAATTTCTCCTTATCAATTGTATATTTGTCAGCTATATTACACTTAATCAGTAGATATTTTTTATAGTTAATAGCCCTAGCTATATTATAGCTTTATATACAATTATAAGTCTTTTGTGTCGATTTAAAAAGAATTTTTTTAGTTTTATATCTTTAGTTCCTAATTCTCCATAATTATACTAACTTTATTTTCAAAAATTGCCTCTACAGTATCTATAATTTCTTTTGAGCAATTATTATTTAATAAATCTAATATTTCTATTTTTCTAGGACATAAAGTTAATAAGGTACTTATTAAAAAGTCCTCATAGTTTAAATTCTCTCTTATTACCATATTTATGATTTCTTCATCATCTATACTGTCTATTTTGTTTCCATTTTTATCGTATAAAATAAATGTATTATCTTCCATTATATGAACTTTTAGCAAATCAATCTTTTCTTCTTGAGTATCTATAAAGTATTTTAAGACTCTTATAAATTCATCTTGGTCTTTCTTTATTAAATACTCCTCAACTGCAATATCACCTATAGCAGAAATATATTTCATAAATTCTCGCATTCTAAATCTAATAAAACCTTCTACGTTTATAAAATCATTTTCCTCTATATAGTTTCTCACCCTTGTAAATACTGTTTCTCTCATAAAAATCTCTTTTTTAGCAAATATGTTCAGTGAATATATGTATATATTATTTTTATCTTCAGGATATGTACGCCCATAGCATTTTAGAATGTATTCTTTTAAAAGTTTCTCTTTCATTATACTTATTATCATACTAGTTATTTCTGTTGATATCTCATCAATATTTAGAGCTCTTTGTTCAGTTTTAGTACCATTAAGTATTTTTTTATTTAATACTTCTTGCTTTGCAGAATCTATCACTACTTCTACAATGTCATTCGTATATATTAATCTATCGTTTACATTATTATTCCTCAAAAATTTCATAGAAGAAATATTATCCTTCTCAACCAAAGTTATCGCTCCTTTCTTGTCATGAGAGGAACTATAGAACCTATATCTAGTAAATTCTCACAGCTAAGTGTAACTATCTCCTTGTTTTTACTTTCTACAAAACTTTTTATACGTTCATAGTCAGGATGTTTTTTAACATCTCCACAAAAAGCTAGTTTATCCTTAGAAATTAACCCTGTACATCCACCTATAAATCCATAATTCATCTCAAATAAATTTATATGACCTTTTTCTATTAATAAACACTCTATTTCTGTATTCTTCATGCTTTTCCAAATACCTTTATCTGATGTTATTATAGATGTTCTATCTACTATACAGATTGAGCATTTAGAATAGCCCTGCTCTATATTTATCTTTTTAAGTTTATTATTTTCAATATAATCTAATATTACTTTGTCAGTGTACTTAAAGTTATGTATAGCATAGTCACCAACTATAGCAATATTGTAAGGTATATCATAAGGGTATCTATTTAATAAATTAGCTTCTCCCTTAATTATATTAAATTTATATCTACTTAATAACTCTTTGTATTGATTATATACATTCGGCGCAACAATTATATCTCCTTTTCCTAAATTACAAATACATATATCTGGGTGATATTTTATGCTTTCATATAATTCTTTACATTCTATTGTTTTTATTATCTCTATATTTCTTAATTTTAATTCATTTTCCATTAGATAACTAATTCTTTTGTCCACCAAAGCTAGACACAAATCGTCATCTAGTATAAATGGCTCTCTTGTAAATTCCATTTTTTACTCCTTTTTCTTTTTTTTGATAAATTTTTTACTTGAAATAAATAAAGTGTGTAGCAGAATTTTTCTGCTAACACACCTATTAATTAGACTTTTCTATAATTAACTCACACCCATAAAGTGCATTTTTATAAACTTTTAAAACAGTTATTAATATGTATCTTTCACTTTGTTATACTCTTTTTTTATGTACTCTAAAACATCTGGTGGTATATTTCTACTACTATTTGGAGTCAATCCTATTTCTCCATCTTTTATTTTAAATTCCATTACTTTACTTCCATGAAAACCATCTTTTATAACATTCTTTATTAATTCATAGACTGGTTGTTCCACATCTTTTACAATTGAACTTATTACATTGTTTGGTGCCATATCATATTGGTCTTTATTAATAGCTATAACTTGGCCACCATTTTCTCTTGCTACCTGAATAGCTCTTTTACTATCATCTTCTGTAACTGAGAATACAACATCTCTATCAGAATCTCTCATTTCTTTTGCAATAGTTCTAGCTGACTCAGGATTTTCAAATACATTTGAGTATTTAACTAGTAACTCAGCATTTTTATTTGAAGTTTTTAGACCTTTCCTAAATCCAGATTCATACTTATCCCTACTAGAACCCTCAACACCTCCTATAAAACCTACTTTACCAGTATCAGTCATTTTACCTGCAATAAGACCTGCCAAATATCCAGTAGAATTATCTTGAAATGATACTGAAACTACATTAGCAGGTTGGACTTTATAAGCATAGTCAACTATCGCAAATTGTTGTTTTGGATATTTGGTAGCATCTTCTTTAATTAACTCTGCAAACCTAGCTCCAACTGCTATTATCAAATCTGGTTCAGATTTATGTAGTTTTTCTAGACTTTCTTTAAAATTCTTAGAAGTCTTTGGTTTCTCAAGTTTTATTCTAATATCAAAATCCTTATCAGCTCTTTTTAGAGCTGATAGTACATTGTTATTATACGATTCATTATTTAAGTTTTCAGTGTCTAATAATACTCCAACAGTTTTTCTCACATAAGAATCATCATCTTTTATTTCATATTCCTCATTATTACTTTTGTTATCTAATTTATCTTTATTTACTTTATCTTTATTTGAAGATGTTGATACACTTTTAGACTCACTCTGTTTGGATTTAGCACTATTTATATTAGAATTATCTTTGTTTACTTTATCAAGTCCAAAATCAAAATCACATATAGCTAATATAAAAATTGTAAACACCACAACAAAGCAGAGCATCAATAGTCTTTTTATTTTCACAAAATTCACTCCCTGATATAGAACATGAAGTCTCTATAGATTATTTATTGTTCTTATTAACATATTCTAACACATCTGGAGGAACATTTTGAGAGCTATTTGGAGCAAGTCCAGTACTTCCAGACTGAACTGTATTTTCTATAACTTCTCCACCTTTATAATTTCCCTTTACAAAACTTTGTATCATATTATAAGTGGGCTTTTCAAAATCTTTTACAATAGAGCTTATAACATTTTCTGGAGCCAAATCATGTTGGTCTTTATTAGTAGCTATAACTTTCTTATTTTTCGCTCTAACTGCATTTATTACAGTCTTTGAATCATCTTCAGTAGCAGAGAAAATAACATCTACCCCATTATCCATCATTTTTTTAGCTATAGACTCAGCCGATTTACTATCCTTAAAGACATCCACATATTCAATTGAAACATCCTTTATACTACTATTAGAAAATTTAATACCTTCTTTAAAACCTGCTTCAAATTTATCTCTACTAGAGCCCTTTACTCCACCAATAAAACCGACCTTATCACTTTCAGTCATCTTTCCAGCGATTAATCCAGCTAGATATCCAGATTTATTATCTTCATAAGAAATTGAAGTTATATTAGAAGGTTGCTTGTCATATTCATAATCTACAATTGCAAATTGTTGCTTTGGATATTTCTTAGCTACCTTCTCCAGTGGTTTTGCAAACCTCGCTCCTACAGCTATAATTAAATCTTGATTGTCATTGCATAAAATATCTATACTCTTAGAAAAAGTCGACGAATCATCTGATTCCACTTTATTTGTATCTATATTAAGTTTCTTTTTAGCATTGTCTAATGCCAATAAAGCAGCATTATTCATAACTTCATTGTTTGTTCCTTCAATATCTAGTATCATAGATATAGATTTTTTTGAATTATTTTTGTCAGTTATATTACTTTTATTATCTTTGTTAGAATTAGAATTGTTGTCAGGATTATTGCTACACCCAACCAACATTCCAGCTGTCATTGCTACGGTTAATATCAATATCAACACTTTTTTTAAATGCATCAAATTTCACTCCTTATACTTTCATGACATTTTTATATACTGCCTATAAATTTTTTATATATAATTTACACTCTTATTTTGAACTCTTTACAATAAATCTTACTATAAAAAAGTGTGCAATAGAATTTTATCTATTTACACACTTCCCTAAAAACTAAATCTAATATATCAACACTTAATTTTATCTAAAATAAATCCAATTTAGCATATCAATATTTAATATTTTATCTTAATCTAATAAAAAAATAACTAATAATTTAAAAAATATTATTTATTTTTTTAGACATATGATACCAGTGACACCAGGTCCAGCATGTGCACCTATACACACACCAATTTGGAAAAATCTAATTTCCTTAGGTCTTAATTCATCTTCCATAACCCTAGATAATTGTTCTTTTTCCTTAAAATCATCACTATATCCTATATACACAATTTGGTCTGATAAATCATCCCCACAATTTGATTTTATCAAGTCCATCATCTTAGAAATTACATTCTTCTTTCCTCTTACTTGAGATATTTGTGAAACTAGTCCATCTTTTATCTCTAGGATAGGTTTTATATTTAATATGCTTCCTATTGCTGCTTTAGTAGATGATATTCTTCCTCCCTTTTGTAAATATTCTAGTGTATCCACCGAAAATATAACAAAAGCTTTCTCTTTTAAATCATCTAAAACAGGCAATATTTCATCAATAGACTTTCCTTCACTTGCAAGTTCTCCTGCTTTTATTACAAGTAAACCAGTTCCCATACAAAGCAAGTTAGAGTCGTATGTATATATTTTACCTTCTACATCATTTTTTGCCATTACAGCACTTTGATACGTCCCTGTGGCTGTGGCAGAACCTGCTATATAAAGTATCTCTCTATCTTCACTAGTATACTTCTCAAACACTTCCTTAAATTGGGCATAAGTAGCTTGAGAAGTTTTTGGATATGCATTTTCTTCTCTAAGCTTTTTATAAAATTCATCTCCAGATATATCGATTCTATCCTTATACTCTTTTTCCTCTAATATAACTGTTAACGAGACAATATCTATATCATATTTATCTAACAAATCTTTTGGCACGTCCGATAAACTGTCACAGATTATCTTTAGATTTTTCATTAAGTATGCTCCTTTCTCATTTAGGCTTGGTAAACTACCTCATATTAGGGTATCCTATTTGTCTTAAAGCTTCGTACACTACTATAGCAACTGAATTTGATAAATTTAGTGACCTAGCTTTTTCAACATCCAACATAGGTACTCTAATACAAGTATCCATATTTGCTTTCAACAAAGGTTCTGGTAATCCCTTTGTTTCTTTGCCAAATACTATAAAACAATTTTCTTCATATTTCACATCTGAATGTGACTGCTTAGCCTTTGTTGTAGAAAAAAAGTATTTGCTGTTTGGATACTTTTCTTGTAATTCTTCAAAGCTATCGTAATATTGTATATCAGCTATATCCCAATAGTCAAGCCCACATCTTTTTAGGTGTTTATCATCTAATGAAAAACCTAATGGCTTTACTAAATGTAAAGTTGAACCTGTTGCTGCACAAGTTCTTATTATATTTCCTGTATTTTGAGGTATTTCTGGTTCTACTAATACTATATTTAATGACATTTTTATCCTCCCTAAGTATTGCTCTTAATTTATTAAACTTTATTTTATAAACAGAATAACAATAATATTATACTATTATATATAATAATGTTAATAACAATTTTTACTTAGTTATATATAATAGTTTTCTATCTAACATTTTCATAAGTATTATTATATCAGAAAATCCCTCTTGTACAACTTACTTTGATAAAAGTTATTTCATTTCATTAATTTCTTTATAATAATTACAATCTTCTTTTATTGGGCAATCTCCACATTCTGGATTTCTAGCTTTACACATTCTTCTTCCATGAAAAATTAATACATGATGTGAGTGTGACCATCTTTCTTTTGGTATAGCTTCCATAAGTGCAAATTCTGTTTTTTGAGGATTTGGCTCATCCACTATCCCAATTCTATTGGTAACTCTAAATACATGAGTATCTACTGCTATTGCTGGTTGATTAAAGGCGTTACTAAGTACAACTCCTGCTGTTTTTCTTCCAACGCCAGGTAATTTCACAAGTTTTTCTAAACTATCTGGTACCTCACCATCATATAATTCACATAGTTGTTCAGATGTATCTTTTATTTTTTGAGATTTACTTTTATAAAGGCCACAACTTTTTATCTCTTTACTAATTTCTTCAATACTCAAGTTGGCAAAGTCTCTTGCTGTATTGTACTTTTTAAATAACTCTGATGTAACTTTATTTACCCTTACGTCAGTACATTGAGCTGATAGAATAGTAGCTATCAAAAGTTCAAAGGCTGTCCCATAATTTAACTCACATGTAGCATCTGGGTATAGTTTTTCTAATTCATCTAAAATCTTGTTTACATCTTTATCATTTACTGACTTATTCTTATTCTTAGATTTACTTTTAGTTTCTTTATCTGATTTTTGTGTTTTCTTATTGGAATTAGTACTCTTTGATTTTTTGCCTGTTTCAGTTTTTTTATCTTCTTCAATATCACTAAAATTTGATATATCTTTCTCATCAATTATTTTATCTTTTTTACTAATTGCTTTATTCATTTCTTTTTTAGGTTCAACTTTATTTGTATCTTTTTTATCTATATCTTCTTTCCCTTTTAGATTTTTTTCATTTATCTCTTGGTTCGCTTTTATGTCTTCATTTTCTTTTATGTCTTTTTCATTTATCTCTTTTAGATTTACATTTTTCATAATTATCCCCCTTTAAAGTACTAATTTATAAGACTCTATTTATAAATAGTTTAATCATCTCAACAAAAAATAAACATCAATATATAAAATATACAAAATAAAAATTCAATCTACATATATTTCACAAAAAAAGCAAAAACCTATTAAAGTTCTTGCTTTTTATTATACATAAATACCCATTAAATTCTATAATAAACTTATTCTTTTGACACAGTTTGTATCTTACTAAAGGATATCAATTTTTCTTTTACTAATTTCTTTATTTCTTCAAATTTAACATCTGTCAGTATCTCTATAGCCTCTTCTACTCTTTCAACTGTATATATCTTAAATTTCCCATCTAATATAGCATCATTAACTTCATCTGATAAAACAAGGTTTCTCTGATTCTTCTTAGGAATTATAACTCCTTGCTCACCATTTAATCCTTTAGTTTTACATATAGAATAAAATCCTTCTATCTTTTCACTTATTCCACCAACTACTTGTATATCTCCCTTTTGATTTATAGAGCCTGTAACAGCAATATTCTGCTTAATTGGCACTCCACTAAGAGATGACAATAGTACATATAATTCTGCCGAAGAAGCACTATCTCCATCTATTCCACCATAATTTTGTTCAAAACAGATATATGCATTTAGTGACATTATTAAATCCTGTGCAAAGTTCTCAGAAAGATAACCGCCTAATATAAGCACTCCTTTGTTATGTATAGAGCCACTCATATTTACTTCTCTTTCTATATTTACTATGCCTTTACTTCCTGGACTAGTGGTTGCTGTAATCCTTGAAGCTCTACCAAAAGAGTACTCTCCTGTACTTAATACAGATAGACCATTTATCACTCCAACCTGTTTTCCCTCTGTCTCTATTAAAGTAAATCCATTTTCAATTGATTCATCCATATGTGTCTCTACTCTATTAATTCTTTTTCTCTTTTCACTTATTGCTTTCTTAACATCACACTGCTCTGTATATCTTGAATTTCTAAATTCTGCATATGCACTTCCTTCTATTACAACTTCCATTATTTTATTAAATTTAGTTGATAATTTTCCTAAATCACCAGACAGTCTAGTGCTAAATTTGACAACTTCACCAACAGCTTCCTTAGTAAAATGTCTTAAATTATTCTTATCACATTGAGATGCTATAAATCTGGCAATTCCCTCTTCATTATTTTCATTCTTATCCATTTCACTATCAAAATCCACGAATATTTTAAAATATTTTTCAAAATCTTCATCATATCTGTATAGAATATCATATATATAGTGGCTTCCAATCAATATTAATTTTACATTTAATGGCATATTTTCTGGCTTAATTGCTGTCTGGGTTTCCAATATTACTTTTTTTGTTTGCAAAGTCTTTTTAAGGATTTCCCAAGACATCGTATATTTTAACAACTGGTCTGCATAAATCACTAAGTAACCACCATTAGCCCTATGAAATGCTCCTGATAATAGTTTTGTAAAATCAGTCTTTATATTGCCATTTGCATAATCGTATTCTGCCTTTCCAAATAAATTTGCAGGACTTGGATTTATCTCTACTATAACAGGTGCTGATTCTTTGTTTTTTGAACCTCCATTGTCTACAAATAGGTTGATTTTATATTTAATAAAATGTTCTTTATCATATTTATCTTTTAATTCATCTTCATCTAAATAGAATAAGTACATATATTCTATTATATCTTTTTTTACTTTTTCCAAATAAGCTTGGATTTTATCATAATTTTCATATTTTTCGCACAATGTCTTGATGTGAGGTTCTACTACAAGTTTAGCTATCTCTTCTTCAAGCTCTAAAACAGCTTTTTCAGCTATTTCTTCTAAATCTTTAATTTTATATACGACCTGTATAGCCATGTTTTCCAGTTCTCTTTTTGCCTTATAGAACTCCTCATCAGATATGTCACTTTCATCTTCCTCTTCTTTCAAAGGTATAAAGACTATTCCCATTTTACTCTGTTTTAATTTAAATCCTTTTTCTTCTCCGTACTTCTTAATTTGCTTTAGTAACATATCTTTTTCTATTTCATATTCGTCCAAAAGTTTATTTTTTTCTATTTCAAAGCTTTCACTTTCAAACGCATTTTTAAAATCTTCTAAAAGAC
Source organism: Clostridioides sp. GD02404 (assembly GCF_045898275.1). Classification (NCBI taxonomy): domain Bacteria; kingdom Bacillati; phylum Bacillota; class Clostridia; order Peptostreptococcales; family Peptostreptococcaceae; genus Clostridioides; species Clostridioides sp. GD02404. Next base: position 12,047 of record NZ_JBJOCA010000030.1, on the reverse strand, counting down.
TCTCAATTAACTTCTCCATGTCTTTCTTAAGTTCTCTTCCAAACCCTTTTTCTAACTCAACTATAATAGGCTCTCTAGGGTTTTCAAAATTATATATATAGCACCAATCTTTATGTGTATTTTTTTTGGATGCATATTCATTCAAAACCTTTAAGGCATAAGTACTTTTTCCTGTTCCAGATTCACCAGCTAAGTATATGTTATAGGCTGGATTACTTATTCTTAGACCTAATTCCATAGCTTCTACAGCTCTTTCTTGACCTAGTATACAATCTAGTGGATTTATTTCAGATGTATTATTATATTTCAATATTCCCCCACCTCCCCATATTTAACGTTAATGATATAATATGACTTTGATACAATAAGTGTTAAAGTAAGTTCACATTAAAGTATATGAAATAGACTCTTATTATTAGTCATTATACTTATCTAAAATTATTTCCATATTTCTCTTTATTATATTTCTGCCCCTCCAACTAAATGCTCTATCTCCATATCTCCTTTTAAATTCTTTATTTGAAATATTTTGTATCTCATCATAATCCAAATAATCTATTATATTTTCTTTAAATTCCAAAATATGAGTTGTTGGTATTCCAACATTATGTGGACATACTTCTTGACAGATATCACACCCAAATACCTTTTTACTACTCTTTAAAACAGATTTTTCTTCCTCTGACAAATCTCCTTTTTTTTGAGTTATATATGATAAACATTTCTTGGGATTCATATCATAATTTCCTAATATAGCATTTCCCGGACAATATTTTACACACTTACCACATTTAAAACAGCTTTTTTCTAGTGGTTTATCTTCCTCAAATTCATAATTATTTACTATATATCCTATAAATATATAAGAACCATACTCATCAGTTATGATGTTATTGTTTATTCCAAAATATCCTATACCTGATAAATAAGCTAAATATCTGTCAACTAATGGCCCATTATCAGCAAATATCTTGTATTTAAAATCTTCTACTGTTTTGGATATATAATCACAAATTTGTTGTAAAAAGTCCTTTACTACAATATGATAATCCTTTCCACGACAATATTTTGATAAATTTGAATTTTCGATTTTTTCTTGTCTATTTATATGATATGGAAATGCACATACTATTATAGAATTAGCTTCCTCCATTATATTTCTTGGATTAATCCTGTTATCAATTATTGGTTCTTCCATCCCAGTCAAATAATCTTTTTCCTGTCTATCTTCAAGTATCTTTTTTAGATTGTCATACTTGTCTATACCAGCTATTCCTACACACTTTAATCCTATAAGATTACAAAATTCTTTTAATTCCTTATTATTCATAAAATTATTCCTTTTTAATCTATTTAATACTACTTAATCTATTTAATACTACTTAATCTATTTAACCTATTTAATTTAGGTTATAAAACTACAATTATTATTACTATATTATAAAATGAGCTAAATTATAATATAAGCCTCATCTCTTTATAATAATATCCATTTATCCTTTAATATAACTTGTTTTATATACTCTATTTCTTATTATTCTACAATAACAACTTAGTTTAAACTTTTTTTACTATTTTTTTAGTAATCATCTTACTAATATGATTTCTCTACTTTACTCCAATACTTATACAACTCAAACTTCACCATATAATTAAATTATCATCTATTTTCCATTTTAATATAATTATAATTTTTATGTTTTCAACAATGTAATACATATCATACTGATAAATTATAGTCACAAAATTAAATATAACTTTAACTTGCAATTATATAGTGTATTTTACATTTTTAAATTTACCATTCATAATAGGCAATATAAATTTTATCATATCTAAATTTATCACTTACAAAAACATTAAAAATAAGAATTTGCTTTTAAATCATCCACAGATTATAATAAATACTGTATAAGGATGGTGAACAATTTGATTAAAATAACAATTCCAGGTAGACCCATTAGTAAATCTAATTTTAAACTTCATAATATAAATGGTCAAGCATGGATGCCTTCAAAGGGAAAGTATTCTAAGTATTTAGCATATGAAAACATGATTGCAGGTTTTATAAACCAACAGTATCAAGGAGAAACTGTTGAAGAAAATCTAATAACTGTTTTAAAATTATACTTCCCAAACAAGAGAATGGGAGACTTACATAATTATCCAAAGAGTATTTGTGATGGTATTGAAAAAAGCGGAATAATAAAAAATGATAAACAACTTAAGCCAGTACTTTTATTCGACTTTATCGATAAGGATAACCCTAGGGTTGAAATTGAACTTTATCCAGTATCTAAATATGATATATCTTATAATATTTTTGAGAAATAAAGATTTTATATACTAATTGATACTATAGTAATGCTATACAAACTATAACAATAATATTTGTGCTATAGCTATACTCACACAAATTTTAAATTTATATGATACTTGTAGCTATGTAAATTTAGTACTTATAAAATTACTGCATTCATATAAATTTAACATTTGTATATAAAGACGTATCCATATAAATAAAACATATTCACATAAATAAAGCATATCCATATAAAAAGAAATCGGAGTAAACTTACTACACCGATTTCAACAAATAAAATCTATCCTAATTTTTCGACAACAGTCTTCAACATTTCTCTTATTGGAAGTTCATATGGACATCGACTTTCACAAAGACCACAGTCAATACACTCAGTAGGTTTAACATCCATAACCTGATATTTTTCTTTAGCCCACTCTTCAAGTCCATATCTAGTGTAATATCCTTCACATAAAAAGCTCAATGGTATATTTATTCCAACAGCACAAGGCATGCAGTATTCACATCTTCTACAGAATTTTTTACCTAAAGAATTTCTTATTTCCTCAATTTCTTTATTATCTTTTTCATCTAGCACAAGATTTTCAAGTACAGCAACATTCTGTCTAACCTGTTCAACACTTTCCATCCCTGGTATAACTACATCTATATAGTCTTTAGATAATATGTACTTAATAGCTAATGTAGCATTATCTAAAGCCCCTCCAGCTAAAGGCTTCATTACTATTATTCCAATTCCTTTTTCATGAGCCTTTTTAAATACCTCATCTGCTTGTCCTTCAACTATATTGTAAGGAAACTGTATAGTGTCAAATTTTCCACCTTCTATAGCTTTTTCTATAGTACTTAAATTATGGCTAGTTATCCCGATGTGCTTTATCTTACCTTGTTCTTTTGCCTCTAAAAGAGCATTATAAGCCATCTTATCTTTAAAAAGATTGTCATACTCCTCTTCTTTAACATTATGGAATTGATATAAATCTATAAAATCAGTTTTGAAATTATTCAAACTTATCTCAACATCTCTCTTCATTGAGTCATAATCTCTAGACATACTTTTAGTAGCTAAGAAAAATTTATCTCTTTTCCCTTCAAGAGCAATTCCAATTGCTTCCTCACTTATTGTATACCCTCTTGCACTGTCAATAAAGTTTATTCCTTGTTTTTCTAACTCATTTATGACTAAGTTAGTATCCTCTTGAGTAATTCTTTGTATTGGAATTCCCCCAAAGCCAACTCTCTTTATTTTCATATTGGTATTGCCTAAATTTCTCATATCTTTCCCCACCTAACTTTTAATTAATTTTTATATAATATAAATGTATCACTTTTAATTATACAACAAATTATGAGAATTTTTGCAATATATTTATATTCTATTAAAATTACACATAGCAAATAAAATTTTATTTACTAGATAGTATCTCTTTTATCATTTTAAGTTCTCTCTTATGACCTTCATCATCAAAAGGAGTCTCTAAGAAAAATGGTAGGTCTTTCAGGCTAGGATGTTCCATAAAATCAATCAATGCTTTTAATCCTATCTTTCCTTCTCCTATAGGAGCATGTCTGTCCTTTTTATCTCCAAATGGCATCATACTATCATTTAGATGAACAGTTTTTAACTTATCTATCCCTATAATCTTATCAAATTCTTCTAAGACTCCATCTAAATCGTTTACTATATCATATCCAGCTGAAAAAATATGACATGTATCAAGACACACACCTATTCTTTCTTTGTGTTCAATTTCATCTATTATACTTTTTAATTGCTCAAACTTAAATCCTATTTCAGTTCCTTTTCCTGACATAGTTTCAAGAAGTATAGTTATATTTTCATCACCCTTAATAGCATTATTCAATCCTTTTACTATTCTCTCTATACCAAAATCTACTCCACCACCTACATGACTACCTGGGTGAAAACACATGTATTCAATTCCTAGTGAATCCATCCTTCTTATATCTTCATCTATCACTCTTGTCGCAAATTCGTATACATCATCCTTTGTACCACCTAAATTCATAGTGTATGGAGCATGTACAAGTAATGGTGCAAAATTATTTGCCTTTCTAATCTCTTGAAACTTGGCTATATCTTTTTCATCAAATTCTTTAGCATTTCCTCCTCTTGGATTTCTACTAAAAAATTGAAATGTATTTGCACCAATGTATACAGCTGTCTCAGCTGCTTTAGCAAATCCTTTTGCTATTGAAAGATGTGTTCCTAATTTAATCATATTAATCTCCTTTTATTTTTACTTAGATTCTTATTTGTACTTATATTTGTGCTAAATTTTAATTATAAATTTCTAATAAGTAAGTTTTTATTTTAATACAACTTTAATTTAATGTAACTATAATCAATTTCATGTATATTAATTTTAAATTTTAATATTTACAATTTAATTATACCCATTTTAAGAAATTTCAAATATTATAATCTTATAGATTATTTATCCACTCCTTACATATATCTATATATGTCTTACATTTTAATTATAATTTCACCACATTTTATTTATATAAACATTACAATTTGATTATATATCTTTTACAATCCTTTATATAAACAGACAAAAAAATAGAGACTAAAAATCATTTTTTACTCATACCAAAAGCCATTTTTTGATTATTAAGTAAATTCTGATGTTCAATCTCTAACTTTATGTTTTTAATTAATCCATAATTAATGGTTCTAACTAGGACATTCTTCCTCAAGTGTAGGAATTACAACCATTGCTATATCATACTTAGAACCTTCAACGTTGTGTTGTCTTTTATTTAAAATTTCATCTATCTTTGACTTCATAGCATCACTGAGTTCAACTAATTCATCATGAGTAAGAGAAATATCATGATAATCAACTATATTTTCATTTTCTAAAACATCTTCTTCTGCTGCCTTATAAAAAACTTCACTCATGTTTTCAAATTTTGATATGTACAATTCTTCTTTTTCTTCCCCATTGTCTAAAGAAAAATTAAGTATCCTATTCCCTATAACCACATTTTTTGCACTTGGATAATAGTATTTTTCCACAATCCCCGACTTTATTTTTTCCTCAACTAATTCTAAAATACCAACTTTGTATAACATTTTTATATGGTAGTTTATTTTTGCATGAGGTTCTTCCAATAATTGAGATAATTGTTTTGCTGACAATGGCGATTTGTCAAATGCTTTTAGAATATCTATTCTACGTGGATGCGCAATAGCCTTTATGCACTCCAAATCTCGTAATACCAATACCTCTTTCATTGACCCCTCCTAAAAAATTTATTTAATTCATATTTCTTTACAATTTAATTATATATTAAATTATATGTTGTTGTCAAAAAAATCCTTTCTTAAAATTTTAAAAAATATTTAATTTGAGTTTATTTGACAACTCCTCTAAAACTTTAACTCCTGCGACGCTGTTACCTTTTTTGTCAAGTGCAGGTCCATAAACACCAATACCCATACGTCCTGGCACAGAAGCCATTATACCACCCCCAACTCCAGATTTTGCAGGAATCCCAACTTTAATAGCAAATTCCCCAGAAGCATCATACATTCCACAAGTCATCATAAATGTTTTGACAATTCTAGAAACCATTTCACTCATCAAATGCTCACCATTTTCTATGTCTACTCCATAATTAGCAAGATTTATGCCAATTCTGGCTAAATCTACAGAATCTACTTCAATTGAGCATTGTTTAAAATAAAGGTCTAAAACATCTTCTACATTACCTCTGATAAATCCATCACTTTTTAATAAGTAAGCCATTGCTCTGTTTCTATCTCCAGTCATTTTTTCAGACTTATAGACATCATAGTTTATTCCTATATTATCATTCTTTGCTAATTTCCTAAAGAAACTAAGCATTCTTTCTTCTTTTTCTTCCAAACAGCTCCCATTTATAAGAGAAGTAGTTACTATAGCCCCTGCATTTATCATTGGATTACAGGGTTTTTTTGTGTCATTAATTTCAAGTTTCATTATAGAATTAAATGGGTCTCCACTTGGCTCCATTCCAACGTTTGAAAAAACGTCTTCCCAATCATTGTCCATAAGTGCCATAGCAAGCACAATTGGTTTTGAAATACTCTGTATAGTAAACTTTGTGCTACAATTTCCAGCACTGTAAAGATTGTTTTCACTATCTATGATACAAATTCCTAAATCATTTCTTCTAGCGTTTTTTAATTCTGGTATGTAACTAGCAACTTGTCCATAATTAGTATATTTCTTATTAGAACTTATAATTTCTTTTAATAATGTCTCATCTAACGTATTCATAGGCACCTCTTATATTATGATATATATATTCTATTTTAGCACAGATTTATACTATAATAAAACAGTGTTAAAAAAAATTATACTTTAAAACTATTTTTTACAAGAATTTATTCATTTTTCAAACAATTTAACCGTTTTAACAGTTTAATAGTTCAATATTTTAAACTTCCTGTCTTCATCTCTCCAAATAGATTCTAATATATATTTTAAAACTTGTAACCATTATAGCAAAATAAAATGGCAGTTTTTTCAACTGCCATTTTATTACTAATAAATCTAAAGACAAATACTATAGTCCAGATTAATCGACTATTTTACTTCCTCCAATAAATTCTCTAAGAATTGAAGTCCCTGGTATATCAGAAGTATCATCTAGCTCTACAAAATACTGCAAAAACTTTAGTAATCTAGTTGCTTCAATGTGAGCAGGATTATCTTCTTTTATCTCTTCCAGCAAGGGCTTAGCAAATCGCTTTAAAACTGCTAATTCATATACACAAGCAGAATTAAATATGGCATCTGCTTCATCTTGATATGGGAATATATTCTTCTTTTCGCCTCTTCTAACTGATGCCCATTGTAAGATAGTATTATCAGCACTATAACCTCTAAAATTATAATCTCTAACAATTCTTCTTATCATTCTCAAATCAGCAGTAGGAATTCTATTATGGTCATCCAAGTTTATTTGAGTAAGGGCACTTATGTATATCTTAAATTTATCTTCATCTGGTATAGATGACGTTAAAATAGGATTTAGCCCATGTATACCTTCTAGTATAATTGGTTGGTTTGAGTCTATCTTTATTTTTTTACCAGTATATTCTCTCTTTCCTTCTTTGAAGTTGAATCTTATAGCATCAATTTCTTCCCCTGCTAAAAGACTCTTTAAGTCTAAGTTAAATTTTTCTAAATCTATAGCATAAATTGATTCAAAATCATAATTTCCATATTCGTCTAAAGGGGTATGTTTTCTATCTATAAAATAGTCATCTAAAGAAATCGAAATAGGATTTAAATTATTTACTCTGAGGTGTATAGATAATCTATGAGCAAAACTTGTTTTTCCAGACGAAGATGGAGCTGCTATTAAGACTACTCTCTTATTATTCTCTTTTATCATATCTGCTATTTGAGATAATTTTTTTTCATGTAACGCTTCAAATGTTCTTATTATATCTCCATATTCTTTGTTTTCTATTATCTTATTAAGTGATACTACCTTGTCAATTCCCATAAGTCTTGACCATTCTTCCGCTTCATAATATACGCTTGATAATTTAGGCTGAGGTATAAATTTCATAGGTTTAGTCTTATCTTCTTCACTAGGGCCTAGAATTATAACTCCTCCATTGTAAAGCTTAATATCAAATGATTTTATATAAGCAGTTGATGGTAGCATATACCCATAAAAATGGTCTATATAGTTTCTACACTTATATACTTTAGCACTATCATACTCTTTATACTTTAAAAGCTCTGCCTTTTCATACATTTCATTGTTTTCAAATATGGAAATAGCTTCGTCTCTTGTAACTTCAATTTTTTCTATGGTATAATCATTGTTTACTATCTCTTGCATCTTGTTTTTTATATTTTCAACATCCACTTCTTTAAGTTTTCTATCTATGTGAACTTCACAGTATAGCCCACCAGATAGTGAATGTTCTATTGTAACTCTACTATCCCAAAATATTTCTCTACAAGCCATTACAAATACAAATGACATGACTCTAAAGTAAACTCTCTCACCATCTTCATTAGTAGTATCTAAAAAATTTATCTCACAATCATTCTTCACTCTGCAATTTAACTCTTTTAACTTATTGTCCACAACTGCAAGTGTTATATAACCCTTATGCTCATCACAAAATTCTTTTGCTATATCACCTAGTCTAATTCCTAAAGAGTTTTCTTCTAACGAATATTCTTTATTTTTTCCGTCTATTTTTAAGTTTATTTTTTTCACTTCAACATCTCCTTCCTTTTGATGAATACAAATTTTAATCAACGAGGCATATCAACAAGTTAAAGAGAGGTATTTAACCCTCTCCTACAATACGATTCAATTTACTTATAGTATCTTCAATGTCTTCGTAGTTTATTTCTAGTACTAAATATTCTGCATCTAACTTTAAGACCTCTTTAATTCCCTCTTCAGATAAAATTCCTTTTCCTATGCCTACATGTATATCATTGATACCATCATTATCACTTAAGTGTATCAACTTTATTTTATCCTTCAAGTTCTTTATATAATCATCCTCATCAATTAAACAGTGTCCAGTATCGTAACAAAAACAAATCTTAGAATTTTTAATCCTATTAAATATATATTCAAAATCATAGGATATATTTCCAATATTTGAAAAATCCCCACTTTTTGAATATGTATTCTCTATACATATATACGAGTTTGTATTTACCTTATCTAAAAAATCTACACTATTGTCTAAATACTTGTTTCTATTCTTTTTAATCCTATTTGTCATAACATAGCCCAAATGAAGATTAAAATACCTTATATCAAACCCTTTGAGCTCAAATTCTATTTTCTCAATAAAATTTATCCATGAATCTCGTATATACTCTATATTTTCGCAAGTATTTAACTCCATAGGTAAGTGTATCCCTACAGATAATCCTAGTTTAGAAATTCTATCTTTATATTTACATAACTCACTACATTCATATATATTGTCAATCCCAATCTCTAAATGAGTTATTTGCTCTATTTTTTCACAAATATCTAAAGCCTCCTCAAGATTAAACAATAAGGATGCTACACCAACTGCCATACAAATCACCTACTCAAAAATGCCTATGTCTGTAAAAGGAAACACTCTTAAAATAACCTTCCCTTTAATATTTTGCTCATCTACTAATCCTACTTCTTTATATCTACTATCCAAGCTTACTTCCCTATTATCTCCCATCGCAAATACTTTTCCCTTAGGAATCACCATATCAATATCGCCTTCAGTATAATTATCATGTATATATGAAACTTCATTTAATAACTTGCCATTTATATAAACCTTTGAATCACTAATCTTTAGATGGTCACCAGGTACACCTATAACCCTTTTTACAAGTTCTTTTTTTCTTCCATCATCCTGTAATAAGTCAGTCTTAAATATCATTATATCTCCACATTTTGGTTCTGATAATTTATATGTCATCCTATTTGCTACCAAATAGTCATGTGACTTAAGTGTTGGGTACATAGATTCTCCATTTACTAGTGTTGGTTTTATAAAACGAGTTATAATAAATGCAAAAAAAAGTGCAGTAATAATTATTTTTATCCACTCTACAATCTCTTCTTTAATAGTTTCATTCATTCACAAATTCTCCTTTATAGTTATATTATCTTTATTAATAATGCATTTCTAACATTATCTTTTAGATAAGTCTACTAAATAAGGTGTTGTCTTTTTTATACAGACAACTATTGTGCATGGTCTGGTGATTTCAGTTAATCAGCGATTGCTCCAAATTTTATATGTTTAGTCAATAGTTCCTATCTTAGAAAATGGATACAATCTGACTAGAACCTTTCCTAAAACGGTATGCTCGTCGACCAATCCAACCTCATCGTATCTACTATCTAAACTTTTTTCTCTATTATCCCCCATAGCAAATAATTTTCCTTCTGGAACTACGATATCAATATCTCCATCAGTACGATTATTATGTATATAGGAAGTCTCATTTAACAATTTATCATTTACATATACCTTGGAGTCTTGTATTTTTACATGGTCACCAGGAACTCCGATGACTCTTTTTACTAAGTCTTTTTTCTTTCCATTTTCTTCTGTTAAGTCGGTTTTGAATACTATTATATCTTTGTATTTTGGCTCTCCTACCTTGTACGCGATTCTATTAACTATTAGGTAGTCACGTTCAACCAGTGTAGGATACATTGATTCTCCCTTAACTATTGTTGGCACTATAAAACGAGTTATTGCAAATGCCAGAACAAGAGCTATGACAATCACTTTTATCCACTCTACAATTTCTTTTTTAACTGCTTCACCCACTAAAATCGTCTCCTCTGTGTTAAATATTAAGTCAATCTACAGCAAAATAATCTACCATAAACTTACAATATAAATATTATACTTCTTTTTTCTACTAGTTTAAAATAATTTTCTAAGACCTTTAGGATAATGATTCTTAATTACACCAGCAGATTCTTTTCCCCAACCTAAAGGTATGCCTTCAACTGATACCAAAACCCAGCCTCTACTTTCATTAGAATTTACAACATCCCCTTTTAAGTATTTAAGAATTGAATCACTCTGTACACTAAAGTTTTCGACATTTTTTACATCTTCAACCTTTAAATAATGAGATAGTGCATGAGAAGGCTCAAATCTATTCTTCTTTAAAACCCCTAAATGCAAACCGTATCTCAATACTTTTAGTTTTTTCGTATCTGGATATACTTCTGGAAGTAGGTACAGGTTTTCTCCTCTTAAATAAAATTTATTTTTTTTATTACTATAAAAATCAACCTTTAAAAATTTCTTTTCAAACTCCCTATAATCCTTTATTTCTTTATCTAAATTTTTTATTTTTAATTCTTTGACATTACACTCTTCATCTTCCAATTTTTTTATTTTGGCAACAAAATGACCTTCTCCCTTTATTTTATGGGGCCATAATCTTTCCATTTCAATAAGTTCTGCATATGGATATTCACTTATAAACTCATTTATAACATGTTCATTTTCTTCTCTTGAAAAAGTACATGTTGAATAAATTAAAATACCATCCTTCTTCAACATTTTATATCCATCTCTTATAATTTCTTTTTGAATAGATTGACATTCTAATACCTTTGCATAACTCCAATCTGATATGGCCACCTCGTCCTTTCTAAACATACCCTGACCAGAGCAAGGTGCATCTATAACCACCTTATCAAAATACCCATTAAATGTCTTTCTTAAGCTTTTAGAATCGGTATTTGTTATAATACAATTTCTCACTCCAAATCGCTCTAGGTTTTCACCTAAAGCCTTAATTCTACTAGCATTAATTTCATTAGAGACCAATAGACCTGTATCATTTAATTTAGACAATATATATGTAGATTTCCCACCAGGAGCAGCACACATATCGAGTACCTTATTGCCCTCTTTAATATCTGCTTTTGGTATCACACTCATGGCAGAAGGCTCTTGCAAATAATATGCTCCAGCCTCATGCAGTGGATTTCTACCAGGTCTATTGATTTTATCATCATAATAAAAACCCTCTTCTGCCCATGGTATCTGTGACAAATCAAATAAATTTAAATCCAACAGTTTCTTTTTCTGAACCTCCCATGACTAAAGTCACAGGGTTCCTGTTTCATAGAATTTCGCATACTGAAATATGTCTTACCAATTCTCCACAGGCTATCCCCGTAGTTCCTACGG
>NZ_JBJOCA010000029.1:0-50514 GCF_045898275.1 Clostridioides sp. GD02404 | reverse complement strand
TATATAATAATGTCTTGATTTTTTTAGAAATCTATGTACCATATATTTCTGAACATACCCAAAAAACTTATAATTTACCTATATTTTATTAATATATTTATTTTTTAATAGATAATAACAATACTACAAAAATAAAATAACAACACTATTAATAAACATTATTTTATAAGAAGTTATCCATAAATAAAAAAAGGTTAATACTATAAAATCAAATAAATTGATTTTATAGTATTAACCTTAAAGTTGAACAATTAATTAAATAAAATAATCTCTTTTCAAACTCCTACTAAAATTAATTATTTTTATTTTGTATTTTTATATTAAGAGCTAACTTAATATCTTTTTTATCTCATTTTTATCTTCAGTATTTAATAGAACTTCTAAAGTATGCTGGTCATTAATTTTTGAAAACAAGCTTCGTATCTCTTTTTTGTTATTTTCTTTAAGAGCTAATAATACTACTAAATCTACCATAAATTTATTATCCCATACAATAGGTTTATTTAACCGTGCTATGGCTATTGCAGGTTTTATAACGTTTTCTGGAAGACCATGTGGTACAGCTACTTTTGAACCCATCACAACACTTCCCATAGCCTCTCTTTTATATACACTTAAGATATACTTTGAGTCTACATATCCACCTTCTTCAAGCTTTGAAACAAGTGTATCAATTATATACTCCTTTGAAATTCCTTCAAAATTGTATAAAATCAAATCTTCATGTATTAAGTTATTCAATTGATTGTCACTATTTAAAGCTGGCGGTTTATTATTTAAGTGTTCTAAGACTTTATTAATACCATTTTTACCAAGTACTTCATTATAAGAAATAAAAGGTACATTTTTGTAATCTATATCAATAGTTCCACAGATAGCAATGATATTGTATTCAGCTTCAATATCATTTAACTCTTCTTCTAAATTATTATTTAAAAAAGCAATTGGCTTTACTTCAATTGAAGTATCATATTCCTTAATTTGTTTTTCTATATGCTCCTTTAAGTTTAAAGCGGTACCCACACCACTCAAACACAATGTAATAATTACATTCTTCTTTCCATATTCATTTTTTCTATAACTAAACTTATTTGTATTTATCATGGCATAATTTTTATTTTTCTTTAAATCTGCTATTATACCATCTAAACTTTTCCCTTCAATAGTTGCAAGTTTTCCTGCCTCCATTGCCAATAATGTATCTACTCTATTTACAGTTTTACATCTAATTCCAAGTCTTTTTTCAACCTCATCACCAAGAATTACTAAAGAACCCATATCAATTAGAACTAAAATCCCTTTCCTAGCTTCTATCTTTTGAAGTTCTTCTAATACATGTTCTATACCTTCTGATGGTGAATCTGTAAGTGCTATTTCTATACCTAATGTACATTCTATACCAAGAATATGATTTACGACATTAGACATTTCAATACCAACTTTACCATGTGTAACTATTACTACTTTTACTTTATCTTTTATACTTTCATCATTATAGCAAAATTTATTTATATAATAAGCTAAATATCCAAGTTCATCTTCTGGAAATGTTACTTGTGTTAAGTCTTCTACTATACCCATTATATATCTAGATAACTCATATTCCATTGGCATTGATGCTTTTATTTTATCTAGACTTGGATTTATTATAGTTTTTCCATCTTTTATCCTTCCTATAGCATGCTCGATATGAATTGCTAGAGCTAAATATAGTCCCTGATTTACATGTTTAAACTGCTCTTTAATAAATATTATTACCTTATCCATTATCTCAAGTGTAGACTCTTTTAATTGTCCACCCCAGTCTATTCTGCTTCTTCTGTCAGACAAGTTTTTATTATTTTTAATAGCATTAAACTTTTTATCCAACTTTTCTATAAATGCATTTTTTAATTCTTCTTCAGAAAAACATTTACTCTCCAGAACCTTAAGTTCTTTTTCTGCATAATTGTATATCTCACTTATTTCATTATCTGATAAAATTCTATTTTTTCCACTAACCAATTCACTAATATCTATATATATATCTTCAACTGAGAACTCAGAATACTTTTCATTTTCACAATTACAATCATAATACCCACTTTTTATATAATCCCTTAAACTATCTAAATCTATAATTACCTTATCACTAGAAAATATTGACTTACTAAAAGCCCTAGCACAGGTTACTTGTATATCACTCTTTAACTGACCTATATTTCCAGTACACTTATAATTCATTAGTGCGCACATAACTTCTTTAGTTATTATAAAATTCTTGTTTACTCTTTTTGCTTCTCTTTCAAAAAACTTTATTATTATCTCATATCTTTCAGACTTTGGTCTTTCACTCATATTAGGTAAATTTATTACCATTGGTATACGTCTTCTAAAAGTCTGAAGTAAATTAGAATTTGGATTTTCTGTTGTAGCACTTATTATGAGAACATTTGCCTTTCTAGTAGAACTACTTTCTCCTAATCTTCTAAATTCACCTCTATCTATTAATGAAAATAGTATCTCTTGCCCAGCAGCAGGCAATCTATGAATTTCATCTAAAAATAAAATTCCATTATCGGCCTTTTCTACAAGACCTTCTCTATTTGCATCTGCTCCTGTATATGCACCTTTTACTACTCCAAAAAGTTGAGCTATCAGTAAATTAGGATTTTCTGCATAATCTGCACAGTTAAATACTATAAATGGGCTATTTTCTTCTTTGATATTATTTTTCACAGCATATTTATACATACATGTGGCTAGTTCACTTTTTCCTACACCTGTTTCTCCATATATTATAGTGTGAAGACCATTAGGAGGATACATTATTGCTGACTTAGCTAAGTTTACCTTTTCTTTTAGGCTTCCCTTTATACCTATCAAGTCTTCAAATCCATCTTCTTCTACAACTTTACTTACCTTCACATACTTTCCCGATGACGCTAAGTCTTTGTCTTTAATACCACCCTTTGACTGATTTAAATTTTCTTCTTTTAATAATTTTGATACTGCACTTCTTGATATGTTATATCCATTATCTATTAATATCTCGGTTATTTTTCTTTCGGACATCTGAGGGTTTTCACTTACAATTTTTGATATATCTTTTATTAATATTTTTTTCCTTCTTTCTCTTGAATCTAAAATATTATTTTTTTTTCTTACTGCTATAACTTCAGACCTAGCTACGTCTAACATTTCAGCAAGTTCTTGGTCAGTATATGGATTTTTTTTGTCTTCTCTTTCTATTTCTCTTAATATTTTATCCATCTTTCGCCTCCTCACTTAAAAAATTAATCTATTTCAATATATTATACACCAAAATAAGACTAGGCAAAATAGCCTAGCCTTATTACTTAGAATTTCCATAATAACCTCTTTAATATACTTATAATCACACTTTGTAATTATAATTTTAAAGACGCACCTTCCCAATCCTTCATAAAGCTATCTATTCCTTTGTCTGTCAAAGGATGCTTAATCATTTGGTTTATAACTTTAAGAGGAACTGTTGCTATATCTGCTCCCATTCTAGCAGCTTGTAAAACATGTATTGGATTTCTAACACTAGCAACTATTATTTGAGCCTCAATACTATTTACACTAAATATATCAACGATTTCTTCAATTAAATCAAGACCATTTTGTGATATATCATCTAATCTTCCAACAAAAGGGCTTACATATGTAGCACCAGCTCTAGCAGCTAAAAGAGCTTGTCCAGCAGAAAAAATAAGTGTAACATTAGTCTTTATACCTTTGCTTGATAGTACTTTTACCGCTTTTAAACCTTCTGCTGTCATAGGTATTTTTATAACTATATTTTTATGTATCTTAGATAACTTTTCTGCTTCTTCTATCATTCCTTTATGCTCTAAACTTATTACTTCTGCACTTATTGGTCCATCTACTATTTCGCTTATTTCTTTAACTACCTCTATAAAATCTCTACCTTCTTTAGCTATTAGTGATGGATTAGTAGTCACTCCACATATCACACCTAAATCATTTGCTTCTTTTATCTCTTCAATATTGGCTGTGTCTATAAAAAATCTCATTAAAAAATCCTCCATAATTACATAATTAAAATACGTGCTAAACACAAGTATATAATATCATAAATTACCTAAATTTTACAGTTCCATTATCTATAGATTCAACTACTGCCAAAGACTCCAGTCTTACATTATTGGCCTTTAAAAGCGCCCCTCCAGCTTGGAAGCCTTTTTCAATAACTATTCCTACTCCAACTAGGCTTGCCTCTGCCTGCTCAATTAAATCTTTAAGTCCAAGAGCAGCTCTTCCATTTGCAAGGAAATCATCTACTATTAGTATCTTCTCACCTTTATTTATATACTTTTTAGAAACTTTAACTGAGTATTCCTTTGCCTTAGTAAATGAATATACATTAGTTTCATATACATCTTTATCCAAGTTTTTAGATTCTGATTTTTTTGCAAATACTACAGGTGCATTGTCAAAATACTGTGAAACAATTGATGCTATAGCTATTCCTGAAGCCTCTATTGTAAATATTTTATCTACCTTTTCTCCTTTAAATCTCTCTTTGAACTCTCTTCCTATTTCATTTAAAAAAGCTACATCAATTTGATGATTTAAAAAGCTATCAACCTTTAGTATATCATTTCCTGAAACACTGCCTTCTCTCAATATCTTCTCTTGTAAAGCCTTCATTGGACTCCCACCTAACCCTTTCTAAAATTAAAAATTATATTAACAAAAAATTATATTTGCTTTAATTTTGCTATATATTATCAGTATCTTATATTAAAATACTAAAAAAGCTCCTGTCTATATCATAGACAGGAGCTTAAAATTCAAAGTAATTAACTTAATATATAATTTAAAATAAGTATAAACTATATCTTCTTCACTCCTGTAGTCAAGCTATTAATGGTAGCTTAGTAGAAACATTTGAACCATATTATCAAAAATATACAGGTAAATATATTAATTTATTCTTTTTAATTATATATTATAATTCTCTATTATTCAACAAATAATTCAAACTGTGTAGAATAATATCCTATAAATAATTTATAAGAATTCAATTTTTTCAAGCAAATTTACAAATTTTCCATAGATACATAGCTTTTTTCAATATTATCTAAAAGTTCATCATCATTTATATTAGCTATTTTAGCAATGGCTTTTTTTACTCCATCAGACTTTATCAATTCTTGTAATTCAACACTTTGAGCATCTTCACTATTATTATAATGAAGTGCTGCACCTATTCCAAGAATCAGATTGTCAACTGATAATCCATATGACTTTGCTGTCATTAAAGGTTTAATCAATCTATCTTTGTCACTTAATTTTCTAAGTGGCTCTCTTCCAACTCTAACTACATCATCATTAAGATATGGATTTTTGAATCTATTTAGAATCTTTTCAATATACTTATAGTGTGCTTTGGAATCAAAGTTATATTTTTTAATTAAACCTTCTCCACTTTCTACCATAGCGTTTTTAACTATATTACAAATGTATTCATCTTTTATACTTTCTTCTATAGTCTTATATCCTTTTAAATATCCTATATAAGCTGTTATAGCATGTCCTGTATTTAGTGTAAACAACTTACGTTCTATATAAGCCATAAGATTCTCAGCTAAATTCATTCCAACTATATTTGGTATATCTCCTTTAAATCCTTGTTTTTCAACATTCCATTCATAGAAATTCTCAACTGTTACATCAAGAGGATTTTCATTTTTGCCTGGAGGAACTATTCTATCAACTGAACAATTTGGAAAACCAACATACATTTCTAAATAGTCTACTTCTTCCTTATTTAAATACTTAAGAACTTCCTCTTTTAGTGAAGAACTTGCATATATTGCATTTTCACAAGCTATTATATTTAATTTACTTGTTAAGCCTTTTTCTTTTCTAGTTTTTATACCTTTTGCAATTGTAGAAGCTATTTTAGTTAAAACTAAAGGTCCGACTGCTGTAGTTATTATTTCAGTTTCTACAATTTCATCTATTATTTCTTCTTTTATAGATGAAACTGCACTTATATTATCAATTACTTCATCTATACATTCCACATCTCTTATGTGTATAGTATATTTTTTATCTTTATTTATCGAATTTAATATTTCTTCATTTACATCAGCAAATACTACATGATAACCTGATTTAACTAATAAACCTCCAATAAATCCTCTTCCAATGTTTCCTGCTCCAAACTGAATTGCCTTTTTCATTTTAAGTTCCTCCTAAGATTAGTTGGCAAAAGCTTCCATAAAAGCTTGTTTGTCATTTGAATTTTTTAGTCTTTCTGTTAAATCATCATCCAAAACGATTGCTATATTAGATAATATCTCTAAATGTTCATCTCCAACACCAGCTATTCCTATTAATAAGTAAGCTTTTTCTCCATCAAAATCTATGCCATTAGGAAATTGTAATATAACTATTCCTGAAGATAAAATTTCTTTTTTAGCTTCATTTACACCATGTGGAATAGCAACACCCATTCCCATATATGTAGTCATTACTTTTTCTCTTTCTAACATAGCTGGTATATATTCTTCTTTTACATATCCATTTTCAACTAATTTTCTTCCTGCTAAAGTTATAGCTTCTTCCTTTGAAACACTATCTAATCCTAAAAATATATTATTCTCATTTAATACTTTACTCATAATATCAACCTTCCTTTTTTAATATTAATTTTATTTATCTATAAATGTTTTTAATCTGTTTGTATAAAAATTAAAAACTATATCTTTTACTTCTAATATCATTTCTTCTATAGAAAATTTATTTATTTTATTAGTAAAAACTATATTGTCAATTAGTGAACCACTTATTTCACTCATTATTTGTCTTTGATAGCTAGGTGAATTTTTAGGAAGCAACATAAAGACTACATTATCTATTTCTTCATTTGAATCTAGCATGATTTTGTTTTCTAACTTTATTATTGCTAACTTCATAATATCTATTCTTTCACTCATACAATGCAACAATAAAATTTTTGATTCTTCTATATATGGAATTGAGATTTTTAATCTTTCTTCTAATGCTTCTTTTATAGATATCATATCTTCACTAGACTTTGCAAATATCTTTGATGAATCTACAATAAGCTCACTTAAATCTTTACTTTTAAATTTTTCAAATTGAACTTCCTCTAAAAATTGAAGAATATCTTTTCCTATATTCATACTTTCTGTTATCTGCTCATAAACTTTATTCTTATTTTTAGTATCAGTTTTTACATTTAAATTAATTAGTTTATTTTGAGCTATAGATTTTATTTTTTCCTTGATTATCTGTTCATCCTCTAAACTCATAAATGGACCTACACATATATAATCTAAGTTTGTATTTAACTCAACTGTGGACACAATTAAGTCTACATCTTTTTCCCTTAAATACTCTTCATCTATGTTTATAGCTGAGATGGTTTCAAGTATGTTTAAGTTAGGAAACTTATTTTCAATCTTAGTTGATAAGAACCTTGAAGTACCTATTCCAGTTGGACATGCTACAACAATATTTATATTGGTATACATCATTAGGTTTTTTTCTATGGCTGATGCAAAATGCATTGCAATATATCCTATTTCAGATTCAGGTATTGAATTTACATTTAGCTTGTCTTTTATAATTTTAGAAATTTTTTCAACACCATTATAGGCATATGAATACTTAGTTTTTATTTCTTCTAAAAGAGGATTTCTTATTTCTAAGCCCATATTTAATCTATTTATAGAAGGACCTAAGTGATTAGCCAAGTCTTTAAACAATCTTTCATCATTTTTAAGACTTATTTTAAATTCATCTTCAGCTAAATCTATCATCTTGTTTGTAATATCCATTACTTCTATATCATCTAAGTTTAAAGCTTTATGATTTGAGGATGACCTTTGCTTTGCACCTCTGATATGCATAGTTATATATCCAACCTCATCTAATGGTATGTCCATATTAAAGTCTATTTCCATACCCTTTACAATTTCTTGAGCTAATCTAAATTCTTCTGTCATAGATAATTCTTTTAGAAACTCTTGGTCCATAGTTACATTTTCACCATTTTTTATTCTCTGTAAAGCCAATGAGATATGAACTACAAGACCTATATATGCACTATCAGCTAAATTTACATCTAAATCTGAAAGCTTCTTTGTTAATGCACTTTCAACTTTTCTTATTATGCACCTGTCCATTAAGTTTAAAAGTCTATTTTCACTTAAAATTTCTATTGCTTTATCCGTCTGTATGTTCTCACTTATATTTCTGACCATATCTAATATTTCTTTTTCATTGAATGAATCATATATAAGGTTTACATATGCTTCTCTAAAGCTTTTTTCTTGACCTTTTAGGTACACACCAAGCCCTGGTTTTCTAACAAGCTCAATATCAAATCTTTCTAGCCATTTGCTTGCTGAAGCAAAATCATTATTAAGTACCCCTTCTGATACTTTTAATATTTTTGCAAAATAATAAGATTTTACTGGCTCGTTAGAAATCAGTAGCTTTGATAATATAATTAAATTTCTTTCTTCCTTACTATATTCTTTTTCTATTTTTTCTTCTTCTAATAACTCAATTATAAAGTTTTGATTTTCTATATTTTCTTCTAATATTAACCCAACTCCTGGTTTTTTTACAAAATTAAAATCATTTTCATCAAACCATTTTTCAATTCCAGACATATCTCTAAGCACAGTTCTTGAACTTAAATCTAACTCTCCTGCAATCTCAGAGATAGTTATTGGAATATTTTTTTTTGAATTTTCTACTATCATTAGTATTATCTTTTTTTGTCTAGATGTAATCTTCTTTTTTTTCAAATTATCCACTCCTAATCAGTGGTACTTTTTATTTTTATTTAGACTCTAATCTTTTAAATAATGCATCTAAATTTGGGTCATTTAAAAAGTTGTTTATTGAAACTATCTCAACACTTGAATTATTCTTAGCCACTCTTTCAACTAGTGTATTATGAGTTACTACTATCTGTGTATCATCTGGAAGGTTATCAACAGATGAGTTTGTAATTTCTATACTTAAATCTAAGTTTTTTATTCTATTTTTAAATCTAGAAGCTCCCATTGCACTAGAACCCATTCCTGCATCACATGCAAATACAATCTTCTTAATTTCATTCACTTCAAGTTGTTTTTCATCAATGTTTTTATCAGAATTTTTACTTGCTGATTTCATGTCACTCATTTTTGCTTTAGCTTCTTCTAAAGTACCCTCTTCTTCACTTTGATTTGCTGAAGCTTTCTTAACAAATGGTGCTGCTACTAAGAATGATACAGCTGTTGCCACTGCAACCCCTGCTAATACTGGAAGTAATCCTCCCTTTGGTGCTAGTGCCATAAGTGCAAATATACTTCCTGGTGATGGCGCTGCTACAAGCCCAGCTCCTAATATTGAGAAAGTTAATATTCCTGCTGCTCCACCTGCCATTGTAGCTAATATTAGAACTGGATTCATTAATATATATGGGAAGTAGATTTCATGTATACCACCAAAGAAATGTATTATTACAGCTCCTGGTGCTGACTGTTTTACACTTCCTCTACTAAACATCCAGTATGCTAATAGAACTCCTAGACCTGGCCCAGGATTACTTTCTAATAAGAACATTATAGATTTACCTGCTTCTTTTGCTTCAGCTATACCTATAGGTCCTAATATACCATGATTTATTGCATTGTTTAAGAACAATACTTTTCCAGGTTCTATAAATGCTGAAACTAAAGGTAATAAACTTTTGCTAACTATAAATTGAACTCCAGATTCTATAAGAGCTGTACCTGCTACTATTGCTGGCCCTATTGCATAGAATCCTAATATTGCAAGAAGCATACCTATTATACCTATTGAAAAGTTATTTACTAACATTTCAAATCCTGTTGGGATTTTACCATCTACAAATTTATCGAATTTCTTGATTATCCATCCTGCAAATGGTCCCATTATCATAGCTCCGATAAACATTGGTATATCAGCTCCAACGATTACACCCATCGCTGCTGCTGCACCTATTACTCCGCCTCTTTGTCCAGCGATTGCCTTACCACCAGTATAAGCTATCAATAATGGTAAAAGGTATTTTATCATTGGGTCACCTAGAGTACTTAACTTCTCATTAGGCATCCATCCTGTTGGTATAAATAATGCTGTTATAAGACCCCATGCTATAAAGGCTCCTATATTTGGCATTACCATACCACTTAAAAATTTTCCTATTCTCTGTATAGATGTCTTTATTGTCGATTGATTAGAACTGCTCATAATTTTACCTCCATTTGAATTATATTCTATATCGATATGATTCCCTTTTGTTATACTTTTATTATAGAGTTTATATTTTCTAGTAACAACTTTAAGAAATCGTTTCTATGTCACTTAAGATAATGACATTTGTCATTTTAGTTTTTGTTTAACTTTATTTATGTAGTATTTTAGAGTATCTAGTGTTGCAAATAATACTATTTTTATAAAATATTTAAATTTAATATAAAAACCAATAATAATTCAATTAAATAATTTTATTAGAGGTACTTTTGGATATACTAATATAGACTTATTTGACCTGTGCTTTTGAAATTTGTACGCTCTATATAAATATTGTCAACATAAAGTGTATAAGTACAATGTATAGCTAATTAGATATTAATTTCTAATTAGCTACCATACAACATTAAACATTATTTAATATACAATTTTACCCTATAAAGCAATATATATTAAACAAATTCAATTAAAATAGTTTAAATTTTTCAAAAATCTCAATATTTGACAAAATACTTTAATAAAATTAAAGAATAAGTTATAATTAATACTATCAATTATAAAAAGTATAAAAATATAAGGAGTGATTAAAAAATGGCGTTTTATTTTGATACACCATCACATACTTTCAGTGAATACCTTCTTGTTCCAGGTTTCTCTTCTACTGATTGTATACCTGCTAATGTAAGTTTAAAAACACCTGTTACTAAATTTAAAAAAGGCGAGGAAGCAGATATTTATATGAATATCCCTTTGACTTCTGCTATTATGCAATCTGTTTCTGATGACAAGATGGCTATTGCACTTGCTAAAGAAGGTGGTATTTCATTTATATACGGTTCTCAAAGTATTGAAAGTGAAGCTGCTATGGTAGCACGTGTTAAGTCTCACAAAGCTGGTTTTGTTGTAAGTGATTCAAATATTAAACCTGAGAATACACTAAAAGACATACTTGAATTAAAAGAAAAAACTGGACATTCTACAGTTGCTGTTACTGAAGACGGAACTTCAACTGGTAAATTATTAGGTATTGTCGCAAGTCGTGATTATCGTATAAGCCGTATGGATTTAGATACTAAAGTTAGTGAATTTATGACTCCTATGTCATCCATTGTTTATGCTAACAAAGATGTTACTTTAAAAGAAGCAAACAACATTATATGGGACCACAAACTTAATTCTCTTCCTGTACTTGATGACAATGGTAATCTTGTTTATATGGTATTCCGTAAAGATTACTCTTCTCATAAAGAAAACCCACTTGAACTTTTAGATTCTTCTAAAAGATATGTAGTTGGGGCTGGTATCAATACTAGAGACTTTGCTGAACGTGTTCCTGCTTTAGTTGAAGCTGGTGCTGATGTTTTATGTATAGATTCTTCAGAAGGTTTTTCTGAATGGCAGAAAATAACTCTTGATTTTATTCGTGAAAAATATGGTGATACAGTTAAGGTTGGAGCTGGAAATGTAGTTGACCGTGAAGGATTCCTTTACTTAGCTGAAGCTGGTGCTGACTTTGTTAAAGTTGGTATTGGTGGTGGTTCTATATGTATTACTCGTGAGCAAAAAGGTATAGGACGTGGACAAGCTACTTCTATAATTGAAGTTGCACAAGCTAGAGATGAGTACTTTGAAAAAACAGGTATTTATATTCCAATTTGCTCTGATGGTGGTATCGTTTATGACCATCATATAACTTTAGCTTTAGCTATGGGTGCAGATTTCATAATGCTTGGTAGATACTTCTCTCGTTTTGATGAGAGTCCAACTAACAAAGTTAACATAAATGGTAGTTACATGAAAGAATACTGGGGAGAAGGTTCTGCACGTGCTAGAAACTGGCAAAGATATGACCTTGGTGGAGATAAGAAACTTTCTTTTGAAGAAGGTGTTGACTCTTATGTACCTTATGCTGGTTCTTTAAAGGACAATGTAACTCTTTCTTTAAGTAAAGTTCGTTCTACTATGTGTAACTGTGGAGCTCTTAGCATACCTGAACTTCAAAAGAATGCTAAACTTACACTTGTATCTTCTACTAGTATAGTTGAAGGTGGAGCTCATGATGTTATGTTAAAAGATAATAGAAATTTATAATATAAACAAAAGTGTAGTTGATTATAAAATCAGCTACACTTTTTTATTTTAATATGACCTTTTATTTAACTGTAAATTCAAGAAGCTTACTTTTAAGTTCATTTTCTATTTTTGATAGTTCAACTTCTGCTTCTTGTCTCTTTATTCTACCATCATGTTGTATCTTAACTACTTCATCAATAGTTGATATTAAAGATTGATTTGTTTTCTTAATTGTATCTATATCTACAATTCCTCTTTCTGATTCTTTTGCTGTTTCTATTGTACCCATCTTTAGAGTTTCTGCATTTTTTAATAAAAGCTCATTTGTCATATTGCTAACTTCACGTTGAGCTTTCATGGCTTGATTTAAGTGAGAAATCCCAAGGGCAAGTACTATTTGATTTTTCCATAATGGAATTGTATTTACTATAGTTGATTGAATCTTCTCTGCCATTAAATTATTACTATTTTGAACTAGTCTTATCTGTGGAGCCATTTGAAGAGATACCATTCTAGTTAATTCTAAGTCGTGAATCTTCTTTTCAAATCTGTCACAAAGCGAAACCATATCATTCACAGATTGAGCATCTTCTGTTGAACCAGATAAGCTGGCCTTTTCTCTTAATTTTGGCATTTCATATTCTTTCATATCTTTTAGCTTTTGTTTTCCTGCTATAATATACATAGTAAGTTCTTTTGAGTAAGCTAAGTTCAGCTCATACATCTTATCAAGCATAGCTATATCTTTTAAGATTTTAACCTGATGTTTTTGAAGTTCTTTACTTACTTTGTCTACATTTACCTCTGCACTATCATACTTAGTTTTTAGATTTGAGATTTTATTATTTGCCTTTTTAAAGATTCCTAAAAAACCACCTTGTTCTTTTTCGTCTGCTGAAAATGCTTTTAAATCAGTAACTAGATTTGTAAGCATATCTCCAACTTCCCCCAAATCTCTAGTCTTAACACTCTTTAGAGCTGTTTCAGAAAACCCTGCTACCTTTTTTTGAGCACCAGCTCCATATTGTAAAATCATATTTGTATTTGTAATATCTATTTTTTCTGCAAATTCCTTCACCATCTTACGTTCAGATTCAGATAGCTTTTCTTCTTCTGGGTCTTTTTCATCCTTTTTCATTAATAGGTCAGAATTATTTATATCACTTGTATTTGATTCCTCTGCAAATGGGTCAAGTGTTAAAGTTGGCATAACTGGTATATCATCTAAATTATTCATTATATCTTTCTCTCCTCTTCCTTTATAAAGTACTTATTAACTTATATACTGCATATTCCATACTCTATAACTACTTAATTGTTCAAAAATAACAGAATATTTTTTATATTGAAGTTAAAATTTACCACTTGTTAATCCTTCTTGAACTAACATGTTTTCTAAAACAGTAATATCTGTAGATATATCGATTGCTTCATCTTCAAATAGATAATCTAATTGATTTTCAAAAGCTATTACAATTGTACTCATTGTATTTTCAATACTTTCCATAGTTGTTGTTATATTTTCTCTATCTATACCTTGTTCTTCCAA
Source organism: Clostridioides sp. GD02404 (assembly GCF_045898275.1). Taxonomy (NCBI): domain Bacteria; kingdom Bacillati; phylum Bacillota; class Clostridia; order Peptostreptococcales; family Peptostreptococcaceae; genus Clostridioides; species Clostridioides sp. GD02404. The sequence goes on along the minus strand of NZ_JBJOCA010000029.1, from coordinate 36,614 downwards.
TGTATGATATGAATTCAATAACTTCAAAGTAGTTGGAAGATAATAGTCCATAAATTTTTGTATTTGAGTAAGTTTTGATGGGTCATGTTTTACAACATCAAATATTTTACTTGTAACATCTTCTACTTGTACAATTTTATTGCACATTGATTCCGATTTAATATTTTTATTAGCTTCTTTTATTTGTGTTAAATAATTCATTCCAGTATTTATAATTTTATCAACTTCATTAACTTCATCGGTTTTTTCTTCTTCTTTAACTTCATATGCTACATCTTCATATTTTGGCGGAGTAAAATCTTCATTTGTCAACACAATTTGATTACTTCTTTTATCAATATAAGTATTTATAAAGTAGTTTTTGTCTATCATCTTTTGTACATCTTTTATTATAAAATTTAATGACTTAGATGTGCTTTCTGCAATAAGTTCTACTGGAATAATATTCCTATTACTTATGATTGTACAATATTTTTTATAACGAGAAATTTGGTCTCCTAATCTCTTTCCTTTAAAAATACAAACACCACCTATGATTAAAAACACTGCACATACTTGAATAGGAAGTATTACAGCCCATCCAATTATAATAGAAATAGTTGAAAGTACTAAGGCAGATAATGTAAATAAACCTACTAAACCCCATCCAACTATTTTTAAAAATTTACTTAAAAATGAATTTATCAACACAGATTTTTTGGAAAAATTTTCTGATTTATACATAGTTTATATCCTTTCATTTTCATTAATATTATTAATATATTGCAGTTTGATTATACAATTACTTACTTATTACTGTCAAGGAATTTGAATTTCTACAAATTATTTCAAATAAAGTAATAGACTTAAATATAGGTATATTTTAAATTAAAAATATACTTATATTTAACTCCATATAAAAATAAGAGAACTTAACTTTAATTAAATTTAAGTTCCCTCATTTTTATTTTTATATAAATATAATTAGCATTGTTTATCTTTGCTATACATATTGATGAAAATTTATATTAATAAAGATTTGCAAATATCTCTCTTATTTCTTCTCTGCTAAGCTCTACATAATTATTAGCAAGTAATCTTTGTTGATTAGCTATTGTACTATCTGTAAATTCATCTATTTGACTTTCTACCATTCCATATTCTCTTAAGACTTTTTTAGCTATTAATTTATTTAAAAACTTTTCTAATTCTCCATAAACATCACAATTAGGGTCACATTCAAGAGCATCTGCTAAAATTTTTGTACATTTCGTAATTTTTCCATCAGGATCTTTTCTAGAATACATCTTAAATACTTCAGTAAAGAACTGATAATTTGCTTCACCATGAGCAACATGGAAAGCTGCTCCAATTGAATAAGATAGAGCATGAACTGCTGCACAACCAGCATTTCCAAAAGCGATTCCTGCATAATTTGATGCAAGAACAAAATCCTTAAGATGATTAAATCTCTCCTCATCACCTTTTTCAACTATTTGTTTATACCCATCCATAATCATTTTTATTGCTTGTAAAGAATACATTTCTGTAAATGGACTTGCTTTTGGAGAAAGATAAGACTCAATTGCATGTATAAGAGCATCTACTGAACTTGTAACAAAGAATTTATAAGGTAATCCCTTTACTGTCTCTGGAATTAAGACTGCATAGTCTGCATAAGTTTCTTCTACTGCAAGCCCTTTTTTAGTATGCTTGGATTTTAATTCTGCAATGGCTACATTTGTTACTTCACTACCTGTACCACATGTTGTAGGAACTACTACTAACTCTTTTATTTTTTTAGGTGCTACGTCTCCTTCAAATAAATCAATAGACTTTTCTGGAACATCAAGTGCTAATATCTTGCATATATCAACTATTGTTCCTCCTCCAAAAGCGATAATTCTATCAAAATTATACTTTTTCATTTCTTTTGTCATAGAATCTATCATTTCATCAGATGGTTCACCTGTTCCAAACTTTTCTTGGAAAATTAGATTTGTATCTATTCCAAGAGGCTTCATATATGGCTCATATATAAATTCATTAGTAATTACTAAATCATTTTTTCCTATTTTAAATTCTTCGTTGAATTCTTTAAATGTATCAAAATAAAATATTTTTGGAACTACTCTAAGTGCTTCCATTATTAACACCCCTCTATTATTAATATTTCTCATTAAATCTTTTTTCAAATTCTAACGCCAGACTTTCTCTTACACTTGGATGAGCTATATTAATTAAATTTCTTGCTCTTTCTCTAAGAGATTTTCCTTTTAGCTCTGCTATACCATATTCTGTTACAATGTAATCAACATCATTTCTTGATGTTGTTATAGGTGCACCTTCATCCACAATAGAGACGATTTTTGAAATCACTGTACCATCCTTTTTTGTAGTTATTGAAGGCATAGCTATAATTGCTTTTCCATCTTCTCCCATAGAGACTCCACGTATAAAATCAACTTGACCTCCAACACCACTAAATTGTCTAAGTCCCATTGCTTCTGCAACCACTTGTCCCATCAGGTCAACTTGTATAGCAGAGTTTATAGAAACCATTTTATGCTGTTTCATTATAACTGCTGGATGATTGACATAGTCTACAGGTTTAACTTCAACTGCTGGATTATTATGTGCAAAGTCATATAATTTTTTAGTACCCATTAAGAATGTAACTGTCATTTTCTCTTTATCAAAATTTTTATATTTGCCATTTATAACACCTTTTTCATAAAGAGCTAAAGTTCCATCTGAAATCATTTCTGAATGAATACCTAAATCTTTTTTATCCGTTAAAAATAGCATAACTGCATCTGGGATTCCACCAATTCCAAGTTGTAAAGTAGAACCATCTTCAATTAATGAAGCACAATTTTTACCTATTGCTTCTTCTACTTCTCCAATCTTTGCGGGTTGTAATTCATATAAAGGTTGTGATTTTTCCACTATATAATCAAACTCTGATACATGAACTACTTCACCATAAGTTCTAGGAAACTGGTCATTCACTTGAACAATTACTGTTCTAGCAGTTTTAATAGCTTCATAAGTATAATCAACTGATGTACCTAAACTACAATATCCATGTTCATCTGGTGGAGTTACCTGTGCTAACACAACATCACATTTTAATCTTTTTTCCCTAATTAACTTTGGTACTTCATGGAAGAATGCAGGTGTAAAGTCGCCATCTCCGTTCTCAATTGCTTTTCTTACATTTCCACTTACAAACATTGGATTTACTCTAAAATGAGCTTCCATCCCCTTAGAAGTATATCCACCACTACCTAAGCTTACCATGTGTTTAATCTCAACATCTTTATATTGCTCAGCATTTTCAATCATAGCTTCTACTAGTGCAGGAGGCTCACCTACACAATGTGCAAATACTACAGTATCCCCATTTTTAATCTGCTTTACGGCCTCTGTAGCACTACATAATTTACTTTGATACAATTCTTGCCAATTCAATGAAATCCCCCCATTTAGCTCTTTTTTAAGTTTCACAAATTGCTGATTCAATTATATTTATAGCTCTTTCTATATGGCTAAAATCCCATATCTTAATACACTCATTTTTTACTTTATATGGTTGATAGGATGCGCATAAAGTTGCGCATCCTCCAATTATAAGTAACAAATCATATTCCACATTTTCTTGTGCTATACTAAAATCTACTCTACCATCGAAGTGCTCTTTGATTATTGTAAGAGCCTTCCCTCTTTCGTATCTAGGGTTACAGCCCCCACAAAATCTAACTCCACAGGTCATCGTGTAAATTCTCCTTCTAAAAATATCTTTATCTAACAATCCACTACTATTTTATAATTATTTCTTATCCCATATATTTTTTCATTAATTAAAATCGATATACTTTTCCCTTTTATATATCAACTTGTAAATTTCCTATAAATTTAGAGCTTTCTCTTTTTTTATCCCTGCAATTGTCTTAGCTAACTCTTTTTTCTGACCTATATTTCCTTGTCTTGAAATCATTATTCTTTGAGCTTGTGGTGAACCTGCTCCATGCATTGATTCAGTTCTATAACCAACAGCAGATGAACCAAGACATATATTTTCTAAGAATCTTAATATTCTCATTCTTTCTTCTGTTGAAGCTACTGAAGAAGCTTTAAAATACTTATTACATACTTCGCCAATAGTCATTCCACTTGTTCCAACTTTAAGGTCTGATTTAAAGTCTTTTTCTGAAGGCATAGTAACCATAAGACCACCAGCTATATCTTCTGCAAGTCTTACTATTTCATAAGGAAATCTAGTTACATTCTGTTTACATACATTTGCAAGAAGTAAATCTATTTGATAGTTTCCAGCTTCTGTCTTATGCCCTTCTGATGAACATGCTATACCACAACAATATAAGCTTTCATTAAGATGAGTCATTTCTATTAACTTATCTTTTATATGTGAAGCTTTATTTGCTCCATTATAATCAGCTGCTAAAGCTGCTGCTCCTATTATTACATCACCTACACCTACTTTACAACCACCATAACTTTGTCTGTGGTATCCAGCAAATCTCTCAACTAACATACCAGAGAAATCCCACTCTCCACATAAGAAAATTCTATCATTTGGAACAAATACATTATCAAATACTACTAAAGCTTCCTGACCACCAAATTCTTTATTTCCTAAATCAACATCTGCGCCTTCTTCTAATTTTCTAGTATCACAAGATTGTCTTCCATAAATCATGAACACACCCTCAGCATCTGAAGGAACTGCAAATGATACAGCATAGTCTTTATCTGCTTCTGTCATACTTATAGTAGGCATTATAAGATGCTCATGTGAATTTATTGAACCAGTTTGGTGTGCCTTTGCTCCTCTTACAACTATACCATCTTCTCTTCTTTCTACTATATGAAGAAACATATCTGGGTCAGGTTGAGCACTAGGTGACAATCCTCTATCTCCTTTAGGGTCAGTCATAGCACCATCAACTACTAAATCGTTTTCTTGTATATAAGTTAAGTATTTTACAAAATTATCATGATATTTAGTTCCATGAGCTTTATCACACTCGAATGTTGTTGAATATACTGCATTAAATGCGTCCATACCAACACATCTTTGGAAACAAGAAGCTGTTTTTTGACCACATAGTCTTTGCATTTTCACTTTTTTCACTAAATCATCAGTACTTTGATGAAGATGCCCAAATCTATTTATTTTTTCGCCTGTAATATTTGAAGTAACTGTCATTAAGTCTGCATATTCTGGGTCATGAGCTAAATCATAAGTTGCTGCTACACAATTTATAGATGGTCTAATCATAGGATGGTCAACCCAATTTTTAACCTCTTCACCAAACATATAAACCTTAGTGTTTAATTTTCTCAAACTTTCAATATATTGAGCTCCTGTCATTAATGCCATAATAAAACCACTCCTTTTTTTATAAAATTTTTTATTTATGTTAATTATAATACTTCCTTCTTATGTCTGTTTCTTAATATTTTTTTCTAAATCCTATCCCCAAAGTTCTTCATCTGTAGGAACTTCATTTTCTGGCATATAATAAGCAATTCTAGAAATATTAATTAAATGCTTATAGTCAAGATTTTCAGAAATACTGTTATTTCCCCAAGAACCACAACCTAGAGTATTAGTAGGTGCAAGACCATTAAAGAAACTTCCTCCAGCACTAGTAGCACAACATTGATTAATAACGAATCTTGATACCTCTATATTTTCTCCTGCATATTCTATATTTTTAACTGTATTTGAATGGATAGATACACTATGCCCTTTTCCCTCTACATTTAGATTTGCTTTTGCAATAGCTACACCTTCTTCAAAGTCTTTATACTTATATGCAGATATAACTGGACACATTTTTTCTTTTGCAAGTATATCCTCTTCTCCTGGACCATCAGCTTCTATTACTATTATTTTTGTATCTTCTGGAATTTCAACACCTGCAATTTTTGCAATTGCATGAACAGATTGACCTACTGCATCTTTATTCATAGCTTTATTTATAAACATAGCATTTCTAAAAGCTTCTTTCTGTGCATTATCTCTAACTATAAAACCTTTATTATTTTTAAATTCATCCATTACTTTATCAAACATTTCCTCTGCTACTATCACTGATTGCTCTCCTGAACAAATTATACCATTATCAAATATTCTTCCTGCTATAATTTTAGGTACTGCTTCTTTAATATCTACATCTCTATCTATAATACATTGAACATTTCCTGCACCTACTCCAAGTGCTGGTTTTCCACTTGAGTATGCGGCTTTCACCATTCCCATTCCACCAGTAGCAATTACTACATCTGCTGATGAAATTAAATTTCTTGTATTTTCTCTTGATTGTTGGTCAAGTATTTGTATTAGATTTGCTGGCGCTCCTATTTTTTCTAATTCTTCATTAATCATATCTACAGTTTTAGTACTGCATCCAATTGCTTTATGGTGTGGTGTGATAATGATTGCATTTCTTCCTTTAAGGGCAAACATTGCATTACTCATAGGTGTAACGATTGGATTTGTACAAGGAGTTATTGCCGCTACTACTCCAATTGGTTTAGCTACCTTTGTTATTCCAGTTTCTCTATCTATATCAATTATACCAACTGATTTTTTATCTTTTAGATTGTTATATATAACCTTTGCTTTACTTTTATTTTTAGCTACCTTGTCTTCATATACTCCCATTCCAGTTTCTTCTACAGCAAGTTTAGCTAAGTATTCAGCATTATAATACACTACTTTCCCAACTATCTTTACTATTTTATCTACTTGTTCTTGAGTATAACATTCAAACTCTCTTTGAGCTTTTCTAGCTCTCTCAATATAACCATTAATGTATTCTTTACTTAAATCTTCAAAGTTTTCTATTGCTTTTTCCATTTTAAATCTGCCTCCCATTTATTAAATATTTTTATAATGCACTTTTAAAAGTTTCAGACTTTTTCATTGTACCTGTATTCATAAATTTACTATGCCATGATAAAGCTTCATCCAATATGTGAGGAGTTTGTTTTGCTCCATTTTGACAGGCTCTATTTAAATAATCTCTAAGTTGTTCTTTATAATCTGGATGAGCACAATTTTCTATTATTTTTATAGCTCTTTCTCTAGGCGCAAGACCTCTTAAATCAGCATATCCCTGTTCTGTTACAATTACCATTACATCATGTTCAGTGTGGTCTACATGAGATACCATAGGTACTATTGATGATATATCACCATTTTTTGCAATTGACTCAGTACTAAATATAGTTATTGCTCCATTTCTAGCAAAATCACCAGAACCACCAATTCCATTCATCATTTTTGAACCCATAATATGAGTAGAATTTACATTTCCATAAATATCAACTTCAATTGCAGTGTTCATTGCAATTACTCCAATTCTTCTAGCTATTTCTGGATTATTACTAATCTCTTGAGGTCTCAATATAATCTTATCCTTAAAGAAATCAATATCTTCTTCAAATTTTATTAACCCTTCTGGTGATGGACTTACAGACGTAGTAGAAGCCATTGTGACCTTACCCATTCTTATTAAATCCAACATAGAATCCTGCACAACCTCTGTATAGCAAGTTAAATTTTCAAATTCAGATTCACATAATCCATATAAAACAGCATTGGCTACACTTCCTACACCAGATTGAAGTGGAAGTAGATTTTTTGACAATCTACCTGACTTTACTTCTTCTTTCAGAAAAGCGATAATATTATTTGATATTTTTTTTGAAGCTTCATCTACAATACCTAATGGACGTGTCTTATCTTGCATATTAGTGATTACGATTCCTGCAATTTTATCTAAGCCACAAGGTATATATGTTGTTCCAATTCTATCTTTAGGATGATTTATTTCTATTGGCTTTCTATGTGGAGGATTTTCTGTAATATATATGTCTGCCATTCCTTCCATTTCCATTGGTTTTGAAAGATTTATTTCAACTATTACTTTATCTGCACTTTTTATAAAAGAAGGTGAATTACCAATACCACTGGTAGGTATAATATCTCCATTTTCGGTTATTGCAAGTGCTTCTACTATAGCTACATCTACTTTAGGTATAGTTCCATAGTTTAAAAATTGAGTAGAATGACTTAGATGCATATCTATATAATTAACAACGCCTTTATTAATGTTATTTCTAAGTGTAGAATTAGTCTGATAAGGAAGCCTTCTTTCAATTATACCCGCTTCTGACCATGCCCCATCTACCTCTGGGCCTAAAGATGCACCTGAATACACAGTTAACTTTATCTTTTCTCCTCTTTTAGCCCTTTCTGCAACTGCTAATGGCACTGCTTTTGGATAACCTGAAGGTGTAAATCCACTAAGTCCAACAACCATTCCATCATTTACAATTTTAGCAGCTTCATCTGCATTCATAATTAAATCACATAACTTTTCATTTCTTAATCTTTCTCTTAATTCTTCAAATACGCCTTCATTATTCATAAATATCCCCCCATATAAAGTCTTATTTACATTGGAAGTTTGTGTAAAACTATAACCAATATAACTTTAGTTAACAATGCAAATGGATACGTGGCTCCATAACCTGCTGCTGGGTCATCACTGTCAAGAGCATCAACAGCTGCTCCAAGACCTGGAGTTGATGTCATACCACCACAGACAGCTCCAGATAGTAAAATCCAGTTTAATTTAAATATATATTTACCAACTAAGAATCCTATCATCATAGCTGTAACACCCACTACTATTGCTACAAAAGCCAGATGCATACCAGATGTCATAATTGAATCAACTACTTTACCACCATATCTTAATCCAACTATTGCTAAGAAAAACACTAGACCTATTTGCTTTAAAATGTTTAAAACCTTTTCTTCCATTCTGAAATTTACTGCCCCTATCTTACCTACATATCCAAGTACTAGAGATACAATTAGTGAGCCACCTGTAGCTCCTAATGTGAAGTATCCTAATGGTCCCATAAATACATGTATTCCTCCTACCAAATATCCAGCCAAACATGTTAAGAAAAATGTTATTATATTAAATGGAACTTCTGGTATCGTTTTACCTGCAACGCTATCTCTTGCTTCTTTCATTTCTTTTTCATATTTTCTTCTTTCCTCTTTAAGGTCCATCCTAAATATTTTTGGAAGGAAATTTACACCTAATATTACTATTAAAACTCCAAAAGGATATGCAACTGCATGCCCTATACCAACACCTGCTTCAGCATACGCAATATATTTATCTATTTGCTCTTGAGTTAGTGATGTAGTTGTATTTACATCTAATTTTCCTTCTGGGTCAACAACTTTTAAAATTTCTTTCTTATCTTCTATTGAAGCTTTTTCAAACTCCTTTGATACATCTTCTGCATGTTTACCAGCTGTTTCTAGAGCAGCAGCTAATCCGGGTGAACTTGTTAATGCCCCTGTATAAACACCAGAAACTTCATAAGCACTGCTTCCTTTGTTACTTGATAGTAAAGTCATTGCATAAGTCATAGAACCTCCTATAAAAGTTATAAGAACTCCTAAAACTACAAATCGTGCTCCATACTTCTTTAATACAGCTTTCATATCTTTTGCAGCTAATAAACCAACTGCTGCAACAAATATTATCAAAAAGAAATCAAAGAAGTCAGGAGAAATAATTCCATTTCCCATCATGACAGTTGCTGCCTTATACCCTGCTGCTGTTTCTCCTTTTGCTATTACTGAATTCCCCAAGCTATATGCAAGCCACCCAATAAATAATCCTGTAAATAATGCTCCTGATACCCCAAAATTAAACTTCCCAAATTTAATCTTTCCAAATAAAATTCCTGTAATTACAGCAGCAAACATAAGGACAAAAGGATTCATTAAAAAATCCATTAACTCAAACTTCACTAAATCACTCCCTTTCATCGTTATTAAATTAACAATTATTACTAAAAAATATATTTCTCCTTTCTCCCTAAAACTTTATTTTGTTATTAAATTAACATTACTAATTAAAAAAATTTTCCCTTATTAATATCAATCTTTTTCTTTAGGATTTAATTAACAATCTAGTCTCGAAAATAATTGTTTATTTTTAAATAGTTAAATTTTTAATATTCGTTGCTATAACTCGATTATAAATTGATTATCATCAAAGTATATCAGCTATTTTCTTTTGTTAATTTAATAATAGCACTATTCTTAATAGATTGAAAATATCAAAAACTTATGATATGATAGTTTAAAACTATTCTATTTTTTTACAACAATATACAAAACTTATATTGTCGTTAATTATATACTTGTCACTAATACATAAATGAAAGGAATTAATATCCAATGAATATAAATTATTTATATTATTTTCAAACAGTTTGTAAATATAAAAACATGACCAAAGCTGCTGAAAGTATTCATATTTCCCAGCCATCCATAACATTAGCTATTAAAGAATTGGAAAAAGAACTTGGTTTTGAGCTTTTTTACAGAATAGGAAACAAAATAGAATTAACTCCTGAAGGAAATATTTTCTTAGACAAATCAAAAAACTTTACAAGACAATTTGAAGATTTTCAAAGTGATGCACTAGACTTAGGAAAAAAGAGAAAAGCCTCTCTTAAAATAGGCATTCCTACAGTCTTAGGTACTTTTTTACTTTCAAAAATACTTCCTAGATTTAATGTAATTTATCCAGATATAGAACTTAAAATCTTTGAAGTTCCAACATTTGTTGGAGCTAAAATGATTGAAGAATCTTCACTCGATTTTTGTATTGGCATAATCGATAGTGATATTTATGATGATATAGATTCAAAAACAATCTACAAAACAGAATTGTATTTAGTTACAAATCCAAAAAATGAATTGGCAAAGCAACCTATTATTTCAAATTATATGTTAAAAAATGTACCTTTTGTCATATTATCTGAAGGTTCTTATCATTATAAAATTATAACAAAAAGACTTGAAAAAGCTAAACCAAATATAATTTTGCATTCAAATCAACTTTCTACTATACGTTATTTATTAGAAAATAACTTAGCTTCAACAATATTGTATAAAGAAATATTTCAAAATACAGAAAATCTCTGTTCAATTCCATTAGAGCGTGCAATTACTGCAAATATTGGTGTTCTTTGGAGAAGAAATCAGTACATATCTCATAGTATGAGACTTTTTATTGAATATATGGCATCTATTCATATAAATTAGTTTCATTTATGTTATATAAGTACAATATTTAATTTAAATAATACACCATAAATATTGTAGAGTATCAGCATAAAAATAAAATATATAATCTCAGAAAATTACAATTGTATACATTTACATCTAAATATTATTATACTGATACTTCTAACAATATTTTTTTAATTATTAATCATGTTTTTAATCAGGTCTACTTGGACAACCTAACAAAAAACCCACGCATCCTGATACAAAATCTCTCATCTGTGAAATAGTACCTAAAGAAGCTGGAGCTATAGTTGTAAAATTCCTTACGACAAAAAGTACTATTAATGCTACAACACAAATTACAGTAGCTATAATAATTTGTAATTCACTGGTTTCTCCTTCTTCAATACCTTCAATTTTATTAACAGATACTTTATTTTCATAATTATCTTTCTCTGAAGTAAATCCAATAGTATTTTTGACATTCATCACATTATTTTGACTTGATTCTTGACCTTTATTAGCTGAATTATCATCTATAAAAAGATTTGAAGATACATCAGTATTTATATACTTTCTTGAAGGTCTCTTTATAAAATTAGCACTTAAAAAGTATCCAAATATAGCTGCTGAAGTTGTTCTTACTACTACATCAATGGTTGTAGTATCTTGTGAATTTACTTCGTTGACAAATAGAGTGTATATAGATTGAAACATGAGTATTGCCATTACAATTATTAAACATCTGTCAATTAGTTTGATTTTATACCAGGCTTTTTTTATATTTTTTATAAGTTTATGTTTTTTATACACAGATATTATCACCTCTCACAATAAAATTAAGCCCTCTTTACTATAATATGTAACGAGAGCTTAATGGTGAGATTATGTTATATTTTATGTAAAAAAGTATATAAAAAACAAATTATTTGTCTAAAATCATCAAATCTTTAGGGAATTTAGTAAGTCTTTCTGGTCCGTTTTTGGTAATCAGAACAGTATCTTCTATTCTAACTCCACCCCATCCTGGGAAATAAATACCTGGTTCCATTGTTATTATACATCCTTCTTCTATAGTTTTATCGCCATAATTACCAATGAAAGGCTCTTCATGAACATCTCTACCAACTCCATGCCCTATACCTTGATAATAATAATCTTCATATTTTTTAACAACTTTTCTTATTTCAGCATCTGGAATTGTAGCATGTACACCAACTTTCATGTTTTCAACACCTACATTTTGTGCTTCTTTAACCAAATTATATACCTCTAATTGCTTTTCGGAAGCTTCTCCAACTATAAAAGTTCTAGTTGTATCAGATATATAACCATTATACATCGCACCATAGTCTATAAGTACAAAATCTCCTTTTTCTATGACCTTATCACTAGGTTTACCATGAAGTAATGAAGTCTTTGCACCTGATATCAATATAGTCTCAAAACCTATATTTTGTGCTCCATTCATCTTCATAAAATACTCCAATTTTGTAGCCAATTCAATTTCACTAACTCCAGCTTTTATATGGGGAATCAATTCTTCCAATGCCTTATCTGCTATCTCACATGCTTTTCTTGTATTCTTGATTTCCTCTTCATCTTTTACATATCTTAATGTCTCTACAATATTTTCTGTAGGTATTAATTCTCCATTATCTTTCTCAATCAGATTTTTAAGTTCCTCGTATTTATCAAACACTATATTAGTTCTTTCAAATCCAAGTTTCTTTATACCTACTTTATCACATACGCTTTTTACTGCTTTTGCCACACTTCTATCAAAGTTATGCCAATTTATAATTTCAAAACCTTCGCAAACATTTTCTGCAAGTTCCATATATCTACTATCAGTAACTAAGAAATTACCATCTTTACAAATCACTGCATATGCTTCCTCATCAGGAAAACCACTTATATAATTTACATTGGTCTTCTTAGTTAAATATAGTGCATCAAGACCTTTGGATTCCAATAATTCAACTACTTTTTTTACTTTGCTCATGATTTTGCCTCCAAATAATAAATTTTACCTCAATTATATTATATCATTAATTAGTGTTCTTTTTTATCTAATAGATACTTTATTTCTAAAATTTTTTCATATCTTTCTAACTTTATTTTAAGATTTCATTAGTTTTATCTAAGATATATTCATAAGTTTTGTCAATACTTATTAGGAATTTTTTCATTATATATGTGGATTAACCAAAATTTAGTACTTACAAAAAACCTCGTTCCTTATGACTATATTGAAAATGAATGTTTTTTGGCTATGAAATCGCTTATAAATAGAGTGTTTATGTTGATAATTCAAATTTTTATATGAAAATTTTAAGTAAAATAGTTACAAATATAATTATAAGAAAGATAAGGAATTATTACAATATTTACCGTTTTTCAATTAACATCTGAAGTAGATTTTATATATTAATATCCTTTGATATTTTAAATCCAATGTTATAAGCTTTTTTTAATATTTTAGGATTATTTTCAATTGAATTTTTTTCAAATGCTTTAGTAGCAATTATAGTTTTATAATGATTTAGACCCATTCCTTTAAGATGCTTACTTGTATATCTAAAATATCTTTTAAAAAATATTGATAAAGGTGCTGCTTGAGTATAAACCATGATTATTTTTTTATTTCCAAATCTAGGTATATGTTTACCTTTATCTATTGTTGTAAGTGGATAAAGTCTATCTAATAATAACTTGGTTTGAGCTGATACCTGACATATATAAACTGGCGAACCTATAATTACATACTCAGCTTTCTTTATATCTTCATATACTTGAATCATATCATCTTTAAGTGAACATGAATAATTTTTTCTACAATATAAACATCCTTGGCAACCTTTTATATTCATATCATTTAAGTAATATTTTTTTACATCAACATTATTTTTGTTTGCTCCTTTAATTATTTCATTAATTATTGTATCTACATTACCATTTTTCCTTGGGCTTCCTACAAATGCTACTATTTTAGACATTTTCAACTCTCCTATTTAATATATATTTGCTATATTAAGAAATATTTGCTCCAAATATTTTTCTTTTTCTTCATATCTTCAATTTGAAAATTATTATAAAATATCGTATCTATTTTATTTATTGTATTTTCAGGTATTTTAATAACATTATCTAATTTTTTAGTGTTTGATATGAATCTAGTTCAATATTATATTACTAATTTACTGCTTATAAGCAAGATTAATAATTGTATAAAAAAGAGAAGTTGATATTTTAATTAGTACTATTCATTTTGATTCTTTTGGAAAGTAACAATATTTTATCTAATATTTCATTTATCACAAAGATAAATTCTTCATCACTTTTCCCTGTGGGGTCATTTATTCCCCAATCTTCTCTATATATACATGGAAGATATGGACATTCTACATTACACCCCATTGTAATAACAATATCAACTTCGGGTATGTCTTTTAATAACTTTGAATATTGCTCTTTTTCCATATCTATATTATAAATTTTTTTCATTAAACGTACAGCATCTTGATTTATTTGTGATTTCACCTCAGTACCTGCTGAATAACTTTCAAAAACATCTAAACCTAGTTTCTTTCCTAATGCTTCTGCTATTTGGCTTCGACAAGAGTTATGAACACAGATAAAAGCTACTTTGGGTTTATAGGCTACCATGTTTTTCCCTTTCTATAATTGATTTCACTTCATCAATTGTTAATACCTTACCATATGATACAACCTTGCCATTCATAACAAGTGCAGGAGTGCTCATTACTCCATAGCTAGCAATTTGAGTAAAATCAGTTATGTGCTCAATATTTAAATCTAAATTCATTTCTGAAATTGCTGTACGTGTTGCATTTTCTAAAGCTATACATTTTGCACAACCAGAGCCTAGAACCTTGATTCCATCTTCTTTCTTTGTCATTTCTGCATGTTCCATAGTTTCTGATGTACAATCTCCACTACAGCAACATGTTTTTTTTTCTTCTTTTTTACCAAATAATTTCATCTTAATTTCCTCCTAGTTTTTATAATATTAAAAATGTATGCAAAACATTAAACAAATAACCAACCACGATAATACCAATTGTACAAATAGCTATAAATAAAGCCAGTAATTTTGGTTTTACAGCTTTTTTAAGCATAATCATAGATGGTAAACTTAATGTTGTTACAGCCATCATAAATGCAAGTACAGTTCCTAATTGTGCACCCTTAATTAACAATGCTTCTGCAACAGGTATTGTTCCAAAAATATCTGCATACATAGGAACACCAACTAATGTTGCTAAAATAACACCAAACGGATTGTCACTACCTAGAATTGTTTCTATCCAAGTTTCTGGAATCCAGTTGTGAATTATAGCACCAATTCCTACACCTACTAAAATATAAGGGAATACTTTTTTAAATGTTTCACTAACTTGTTCTTTTGCATATTGAACTCTATCTTTTCGTGTCAAAGATGGTGAGTCAATATCTACATGACTTGCATTTTGTATAAAATCTTCAACATATTTTTCCATGTGCAATTTTTCGATAATAGTACCACCAATAACTGCAATTAATAGTCCAACTATCACATAGGCAATTGCAACTTTTGCACCAAATATACTCATAAGAAGTACAAGGCTACCTAAATCTACCATAGGGGATGAAATCAAGAAAGAAAAAGTAACTCCTAAAGGAAGCCCTGCACTTGTAAAACCTATAAAAAGTGGTATAGAAGAACATGAACAAAATGGAGTTACTGTCCCTAATAGAGCAGAAACAATATTTGCTCCAATACCATGAAAGCGACCCAAAATCTTCTTACTTCTTTCTGGTGGAAAATAACTTTGTATATAAGATATAATAAAAATCAAAATACATAAAAGTATAGTGATTTTTATAACATCATAAAAAAAGAATTGAACACTACCACCTAGTCGTGTAGTATTATCTAATCCTAAAAATGATAATGTGTTGCCAATAAGACTATTTAGCCATTTCATGCCAAGAATTTGGTCTTGAAAAAACAGTATGGCTATTTGTAATATTTCCAAAACAATTCCTCCATTCTATTTTTCATATCAATTTTATTTGATATGTTTTTTTTAATAAAAGCCATCTGTAGATGACTTTTATTTGCAAGATTCTGTATCTGTATTAGGTGTTGTGATTTCTAATAAACGCTTACTAGCATATTCACTGCCCTTTTTACTAAGGCTATAATGTGTCCATTTTCCATCTTGTCTTGGTGATACTATTCCTGATTCACACAATATTTTCATGTGATAAGATAGTGCAGATTGACCAATATTCATTTTATCAATTAAAACACAAGCACATTTTTCTCCACTCCTTAAAAGTTCGAGAATTAAAAGTCTTTTTTCATCACAAAGGGCTTTAAATATTTTTGCATCATCTTTATAGTTAATCATCATTTTTCACCTCTCATATCAAAATATTTTGATGTGTCTATCGTACTATATTAATATTGCTTTGTCAACAGTCACATCAATTTTATTTGATATGATTTATTGATTCTTTTTTGACTAAATGCTCTATACTTAAATAATTTTTCTTTATACATAAAACTTAATTAATATCCTCCACAACAAGATATCTTTTTATAGTCTAACTTCTAATTACTTTTTATAGAACTGTTTAAATTAAACAATTTATCAGAAAAGGACATCTTAGGGCTTTGTAAAAATAATTTAAGAGTAGATATATATTTCTTAGAAAAAATACAAAAATAAGGTTATGATTTTTAAAACCATAACCTTATAAATACTTAATTTTCACTTAAAAAATAAATTTATATTTAAAGAGTACACATAAACATTTCCCAACTTATCAATTAGAAAATCACATCTTTTAATATACTCCTACCTATTTTGCAGTATATCCAGCTTTAGTTAAAGTTTCAACTGCTAAATCACCTTTAGCTTCATTTACTAAAACTATTGGACCTGTACAACCCATACCACTTTCAGCATAGATTCCATTTTTCCATAACTCAGATACTGCATCTTCTAAATCCATTATATCAACACCAGCTATTTGACGAGTAACAACCTCTTTATCTGGCATTTTAACTTCTACTTTTTCAGCTTTAACTTCTTTTTTAGTAAGAGAAGATATAATATCATCAAATTTTGCTTTTTTAACTTTTTCAAATTCACTTCTTGCAACATTACTTATATCGCCCTTTACAACATCATAGGCGTATTTTAGTGCATTTGCTACTACTGGAGAACCTGATGCTCTTGATACTATAAGAACTCTTCTATCATAGTCTTCTCCAACCCCTGGACCATATCCAAAGCCTTGAGCCTCATAATCTCCACCTGTAGTATATGAAGAAAATACTTTCATAAATATATTTCCAGATAATGTATCAGTAACCATAACATCAGGTGCACCTACAAGTAAATCATTACCTCTCATTACACAGCCACCATCTGCTCTAATTGAATCAGCAAACTCCATGTCATATCCATTATCTTTTAATTCTTTTAAACATTTCTCAACTTGTCTTGCTCCATCTACATTAAGTATTCCAACCTTTGGGCATTTATTCCCAATTGATTTAGCTGTAGCAATACCATAAATGGCATTTCTCACCATTGCTTCTATTCTATTAGTAGCACTTGTTCCTGTTGTAGTTGCAAGTATCATTTCTTTTCCTTTGGCTGGAGTTATCACTCTACCTACTGTAGATACACCTATTGGAAAATTATAGTGCATAGTAACACAAGCATCAATGTATCCTGAATCTAATAATTCTTCCATTTTTGAATGCATTTCTTTTTCATCATTAACTTCAACTACTTCAAGGTCAGTTTCTACTTTTGGTCCAATAAGTACTATATCAAATAAATTAGATTTTGCTAATTGTGCACCATTAACCATGTTCTCTACACCATGTTCACTTCCAAGTGTAGTCACACCAATTTTTACTTTTTTGCCAAATTCGCCGCTTTCTATTGCATTAGCTACTTCTAAGAATACATCTGCGATTACTTTTTTTGACATATCCTCACCCCTATTCTTCTAACATGTCTAGTGCTAGTTTTTTCATAGATTCAGCTATTATCTTCTTAATTTCATCCTTAGAAATTCCTGAAGTCTCTTCAGTAATACCTGTATTTCTTTCAGCTATAAAAGATACTCCATCAAATAAGTTAGTCATTCTTCCTAAGAATAAACTACCTTTTCCAACTATCATAGCTCTATTTCTCTCGCCTGTAGTTAAATCATCTATTAAAAATCCTATATAAGGAGCTCCTGATGGTATATGTCCTTGAGTTGGTGCCCATCCTGGTAATCCTTTATTAGAAACAAAGTCTTTTAACTCTTTCTTTTCTAAATCTCCACGCTTAACAGCAAGTGCTCCTATCATTTTATAGTTTGCTTCTGGAACATCTCCTGCTCCTGCTGGCTTAGTTATATCTGGGTTTTGCATTTCAACAGAGTATACATCGACATCTGTTATTTTTAAATTAGCTCTATCAAGACCTGAAGTTATAAGTGCTGTCATAACTGCTTGAGGTGAAGAACCAGTTCCAACAGTATGCTTGCCTGTTAAATCAGTTCTTATAACTGGATTTATTCCATCATTTTCAGATACAAGTACTGCAAATCCTCCAACAACATCTTCAAGTACAGGAAGTCCTTTTTTAACATGGTCTTTAGCATTCATTCCAAGTTTAGCACTTGCTCCACCTGCTACTACCATTACATTCTTGTGTATTCCAGCTTTTACTAGAGCTGCAGCTTGAATTAATGCATGTGTTGGTGCTGCACAGAATCCTCTTGTGTCAGAACCAGTTGCATTTTGAAGTCCTGCTATCTCAGCTATTGATTTAGCAAAGTTTCCTCCACCTCTTTGGTTTATATCTCCACAAGCTTCTTCTGAACACTCAATAACATAATCTATTTCAGCAGGGTCTATTTTGCTATGTCTTAGCATTTGAATAGCAGATAAAACTCCAGATGCTTTTACTACTAAATTTTCAAACATTGTATGAGCATTTAGGTTAACATCTACATCATGTGCTCTTTTTACATAACCAATGAATTTTCCATTATGGTATAATCCTTCTGCTATGTGTGTTGCTACTAATTCTTTACCTTCTTCTATATCATCACCCTTTAATTTACCTACAAATGGAGCAATTTCAGGGTAGTTGTTTTCGATTTTTGGTTTTACTTCATCAATAAATTCTTGTGATAATTTTACTAAATCAAATGCATCACTTATTTGCATTAAAGCTATGAACTCATCTTGAGGCATTATTTCTCCAAATTTACCATTTCTATTTCCCTCAATCTTTTGTTCACACCATGGCATTGGTAAATCTCTTAATTCCTCTGGTCTTCTATTTCCTATATAAACTTGATTTGGCATGTAGTTAACTACATCTTCGTAACTTCTTATATGATTGCTTACTTCCTTTAAAAATTCTGAATCTGGATTTGTTGCTCTTTCAACTGTACAAGTACTTCCATTTTGCACTATCATATCTGGAGTATGAATAAGTACATAGCCTGCCCCTTTTAAAACTGGATAAGTCATTTTGTGCACCTCCATAAATTTTATGAACACTTATTTTTTAATTTAATTAAAGACTCTAATTGTTGTTATTTTTGTTTTGTTGTATATTTGATTCTATTATTGTTTATGTATTTTGGCATTTTTTAAGATTTCATGAATGAATAACTCCAATTTACCCATTCATGAAATCTATATTATTTTTTTGTGTATAGTTATTTTTTATTTTTAGTGTGTGTTTATATTTTTATCTATATAATATATGTGTGTGTTATTTTTATTTTTCAAATACTGTTTGACCATCTACTTCTGTAGTTAAAGCGTTTAATGCTTTTTCTACAAGGCCTCTTCTTAAGGCTTTTTCTTCTGTAGGGTCAAGCGCTGGATTTCCAAGTGGATGAGGTATTGCTATAGTTGGAACTATTCTATTAGCCCCTACTGTTAATGAAATAGGTACTACTGTACACATATGAACTACTGGAAGTCCAGTTTTTTCTATTTCTTTTACCATCGTTGCACCGCAACGAGTACAAGTACCTCATGTAGAAGTTAATATTACTGCATCTACACCATCAGCCACTAATGCTGCCCCAATTTCAGAAGCATATTTTTTAGAGTTTGCAACAGATGTACCATTACCTACAGTTGTGTAGAAAGTTTCATGTAATTTTCCAATCACACCTTCTTTTTCTAAATCTCTAAGAACATCAACAGGTAATACTCTATCTGCATCTAAATTTGCATACACTGGGTCATATCCACCATGTGCAGTTTCATAAGTCTCTTCTGTTAAATCCACAACTCCTGCTATAGAATAAGTTCCATATTTAGAAGCTGAAGAAGACTCTATTCTATCAGGGTTTCCTTTTGGAACTATACCACCTGAAGTAACTAAAGCTATTTTGCATTTTGATAAATCTTTTACAGCGTTACTTGGGTCAACTCTATCAAAGTTTGGCATTGGGTATTCAGTTTCAAATGGTTCACCTTTTATTTTCTTAACTAACATGTCAACAGCTCTCTTAGAACCTCTGTCTTCATGGAAATAATTAACTCTTATTCCTCTAGCTATGTATCCTTCATCTTTAGGAGTTCCAATTTCTTCTCCATTAGCAAGTTTTACTGCAAGCTTTGCTATTTTAGGAAGTGCTTTTCTCATACCTGCTGCAGAATCAGAAGTTTCTACTACATAAACTTCTTTTTTGAACATATCTGCACCTGGATTTTCAATATACATACCTGTTAGGGCTGGTATATTTAAAGCATCTTTTACAACTTTAGTTATTGTTCCAGCAGCAACTCCATATCTACCAGCATTAAATGCAGGACCAGCTATGAAAAGTTGTGGTTCAAAACCTTTTATCATTCCTAAAACTTCTTCACTTGCACTGTCTATATTTTCATTGAAGTAGCTATCTCCACATACTACTGTTCCAACTATTTCAATATCTTCACCTAATAATTTATCAAGTTGTAAACTTATTGGAGGTAAAGTTTCTGCCACATGTGGCTTAGTATCAGCTTTTTCTTCTCCACCTATACCAGCAAAGAACTGATTAATATAATGTACCGCTTTTAGTTTTCCCATCTCTTAGTTTCACCCCTTTTGCTTTTAGGCATTAAAATTTACAAAATTCTTCTCTTATACCAGACATTTCTTCTTCTATTTCTTCAACTTCTAAAACCATTTCCATCATACTTATTTGATCTTCATATACAGTTTCATCAAATAAAGCTTTCATTGGTTCTTCTACAACATGGTAAACACTTAATCCTAAAGCAACTCCAGCAAGTGGTCCAGCGAAAGTTGGATCCCCAGCAGTTACTGTTTCGGCTGCAAGACCTGCAGCTTCGGCTTCAGCAGCACCTAGTAAAATCACAACATTTTCAGCTCCGAATTTATCAGCAGCTTCTTTAACTCTGTTTTGATTTTCTAAGTCCATAGCCCCAGCAGCAGTTCAGACAAAGCATTCTGTAGATGAGAAAACAACCTCTGCTCCTTCTACTGTTTTTACACATTCTTCTATCGCAGGTCCTGGTATACCATCACGGTCACCTATTATAAGAACCTTTTTATTACTAAGTAAACTCATAATAATCCTCCTTATTATATTTCTAATATATTTTTTTATATCTATAACATTTATTATAATTTATCTATAATATGTTTAATTAACATTACTCAATCGTTTAATAAAATACTTCTTAATATCCTTTAGCAGTTAAATGACCAAATCCTGTTTCATTAGTTGCACCTGTTATAGCTTGTATTTCAACTTCAATAGTTCCATCAGCCTTTAAGCTTCCATCAGAACCACCAGCTATTACATCTACTACTTCTAAATGACCAATTACTTTATCTAATTTAGGAAGTACTACAACTTGGTTAGCATTTCCACCTGTTACAACAGCATCAGCTCTTACATCTGCATCTGCAAGTGATTGAGAACCTCCATCACGTCCAGCATATTCATCTGTAACTATAACAGTTTTTACACCTTGCATTTCTATCTTCTTACAGTTCATTATAAGGTCAGTATCTGGATTTCCAAAACCTTCTTGTGAAACTATAACTGCATCTAATCCTAGGTATTTACATAATTTAGAAGTCCAGTTTGAAGATCTTTCTTTGTCTGCTAGGTAAACATTTTCATTAGTTATAATTACACCTACAAAGTTTATATCTTTGCCATGTCTTGCATATAAGTCTTCAACAACTCCATTGTTTATATGAACATAACTTGGGTTTTTGTCACACGCAGAAACACAGTTACCACTTACAATTGCTCCGTCCATTAATTCTGTTGGATATAATAAAGTTGGTACTATTTGTTTTGCATCCACTCCATATACATAAGTATCATGTAATAATCCTTGAGTTTGAAGCATGTAAACATATCCTACTTTTGGAAGTTCTGGATATTCTTTTATTGACTCAAGAAGAGGCTTAGTTTCATATACTGAAACTTCATCTGGAGTAAGATTTCTTGCTGCTTCTCCTAAATACATTGCTGCTTTAAATCCTATCATTCTAACAGCTTTTTCATGAGCATATTGTTTTAAACCATCAATAGGTTCAGCTATTACTACAACATTATTTAATTTAGAAAATGGAGTGTATTTAGCTCCTTCTCCAGTCATGTCTACTATACCTTCTTGGAAACCTACTATTTTTCCAGTAGTTACAACAGCTACACCTTTTAAAGCATGAGTTTTTCCTTCTCCTACAGTGTCAACTTTAGACATTATACCTGGGAATATTCCCCCATTACCTTCAACTTTTACTCTTGGCTCGATAACATCTTTTACAGGTGTTATTCTTACGCTTTCACCTGGACGAGCTAATTCTATATCTATAGATTTTATATGCTCATCTCCACCAATCTCTTGTAGCATCTCTTGCTTATTGATGAATAATACTCCATCTTTTACTTCTGTTACATCACCAAATTGAATATCTTTTATAAAGATTTTCCCTAATTCAAGACGCATACTTGCACCTCCTGTTATTTAATTTGTGTATATGCATTTGAGTTTTTCTCAAAATTATATCATTTTATAACTTTTATTAAAGATAATTTTATAATATAGTATTTTTATGTCTTAAATATTTGTTATATTATTAAAAAATATTTACTGTAAAAAAATTATTTTATTTAAAATTATTTTTTTAACAAACTTGAATATAAAAACCTCTTTTATCTTATTATCTTCAGACTAAAACATATTTTTACTTTATTGTTAATATTTCGCCAATATCTTAAAGATATTTTTTAATCATGTCTTCTATATTAGGAACTGTAGCATCATCTTTAGTAACTTCGTCTACTTTTTCCCCATCTTTGTATATAGCCATAGTTGGAAGACCTAATACTTTTTGTTTTATAGCTAATCTTCTAGCTTTTGTCGTATCCATCTTACAGAATTTTATTTTGTCCCCATAAGTCTCAGCTAATTTATGAACATCTGGCATTAAAGCTTTACAAGGCTCACAACCTTCACTCCAGAAATCAACAAATACAAAACCTTCTGCGTTTAAAACTTCTTCTTCAAATGTAGCCTTATCTAAATCTAACATTTTATTTTTCCCCCTTGAAATTTTTATTTTATTTTAAATATTATTTATTAAATTGAATTTACATACTTTTAGTTTCCAAACTTTTCATCAATGTATTTCTCAGCTACTATAGATGCAATTGCTCCATCATTAGTTGCAGTTACAACCTGTCTTAGAGTTTTAGATCTACAATCTCCTGCTGCAAATACACCTGGTATGTTAGTTTTCATGTCTTCATCAGTTATTATATAACCCTTTTCGTCCATATCAACTTTACCTTTGAATAAATCAGTTTGAGCATCTAATCCAACGAAAACAAATACTCCCATTGTTCCATCTTCTTCATCTGCAAAATATTCATGAGTTTCTCCAGTAATCTTGTTTTTAAATACTACTGACTCTAATATTCCATCACCTTTGATTTCTTCTATTACTGTATCTAATAAGAATTCTATCTTTGGATTAGCTTTTGCTTTTTCTTCAACACTCTTAGCACATCTAAATCCTTGTCTTCTATGTACAATTGTTACTTTTCTAGCAAATTTAGTTAAATACATTGCTTCTTCTAATGCACTATCTCCTCCACCTACAACAAACACTTCAAAGTCTTCAAAGAAATCTGCATCGCAAGTTGCACAATATGAAACACCTTTACCAGTAAGTTCTTTTTCCCCTGGGCAACCAATTTTTCTTGGAGTTGCTCCTGTTCCTATTATTACTGCTTTAGCTCTATACTCTGCTTTTTGGCCTTTTAAAACTTTTATATCTCCATCTAGCTCAGTATCCACAATGTTATCTCTTAGAATTTCTGCTCCAAACTCTTTGCATTGTTCAACCATTCTAGCTATTAAACTTGGTCCTGTTGCATTTGGAACTGACCCTGGATAATTTGCAATTTCATGTGTTATTACAATTTGCCCACCAGTTTTGTCTTTTTCTAGGATTAGAGTATTCAACTTTGCTCTTGCCCCATAAAGCCCTGCTGCAAGCCCTGCTGGTCCTGAACCAATTATTACTAAGTCATATACATTTTCCATTTTGACTTATCCTCCCCAATTAGATTTCTCATTTTATTTAATATTAAATTAGATTTAATATTTAGGCTGCTTTAATAACTTTTTAACAATTTTTTTTATTCATACTGCATTCTTTGTATTGTATTATAAAATATATCATAATCAATTACTCTAAAGTCGTCTTGAACACTTTCTGTCCATTTTGGAGTCTTTTTATTATTCTGAAATTTACTTGCAGTGATGATTGCTTCTTCAATTAAGGTTAAAGAGTTTATATCCAAACGATTTCCTCTCTTTAGTATAATAGTTCTATAAGGTGTTTCATTTGGTTTTACACTCCCATAGAGTGGATGAGATAAAAGTTCATATCCTTCATGTATCAAATCTCTACTTGCTTCTAAGATACCAATATAAGTTGTGTCTTTAAACAAAACTTCTCTTTCTTGAACTTCTTCTCTTACTTTTGGATTATTTGTAATTATTATCATTTTTTTACTCTCTTTCAATCTTTTATTTATTACTTGATAAATAAAAAACAGGAAAAACAAATCTCCCAATTTGTCTTCCCTGTTAAAATCATTTTCAGAGCCCCGTCCAAGTACAGTCATTTTTACCTGAGAATTTCATCTAATCTTTTGGGTAAATAGGATTAAATTTGTCCCTTCGGTCGCTTTTTATAAAGCAGTCTCCCATACTCTTCATCCGGATTATTAAGTTATCAGAAAATTGAAAATTAAGCAATTTATCCTTTATTTTCTATAAATAGCTTTTTTCTATCTCTGTTGACTTAAGTATATAAACATTCTATAAAATTTGCAATAGTTTTTTTATATGTATTTTGTATACATTTTTACTTTTTTTTCCAAGTGTTGATATTGCATATTTCCTGTATTTTCTTTTTTTTTTAAGTACAAACCTTTTTGGGTTTACTTTCTCAAACTGATTAAAAATATAACTATTTGTGTATCATCCCTTTGATTTTTACATATTCTTTAATTTTTCTTTTTTATATAGTAAAATTCTCATAATTTTTTATAATTTGCTATCATTTACTTCATCAAACCAAGATTTAACCTCCCCTATGATAGACTTAACACAGTCATTATCAAATGGTGAATGTAGATTTCCCACACTTACAATATCTAAAAATGATTTTGTTCCTCCAACTCTACAAATATTTATATAATCTTGCCATCCTGCATCTCTATCTTGAATCATTTTTTTCCAAAATTGTAATGCACAAAGTTGAGCTAGTACATAGTCTATATAATAAAATGGATTTTTAAATATATGACCTTGCTTAAACCACCAACACCCTCTATCTAAAAAAGAATTATTGTCATAGTTCCTATGAGGTAAGTATTTTTTCTCTAAATATCTCCATTTTTCTTTTCTTTTTGCTTTATCCTCATTAGGATTTTTATAAACATAATGCTGAAATTCATCAACAATTATTCCATAAGGTATAAATTTGACGGCTGTTGACAAGTGAGTAAATTTATATTTATCTGTATCTTCTTTAAAAAACAGATTCATCCATGGCCATGTTATAAATTCCATACTCATTGAATGAATTTCACAGCTGTCAAGTGTTGGAAAATTAATCTCTGGCATATCAATCCATCTAGACATGTATAACTGGAACGCATGTCCTGCTTCATGTGTTAATACATCTATGTCATCATAAGTTTGGTTGAAGTTAGAAAAAATGAATGGTGACTTGTAGTCTGGTATGTAGGTACAATAACCTCCTGCTCCTTTTCCTTTCTTTGTTTCTAAATCCATAAGTTCATTTTCTAGCATAAAATTAAAAAATTCCTCTGTTTCTTTTGAAAGTTCACTATACATCCTTTGCCCATTCTGAATTATGTACTTTGAATCACCTTTTAATCTTGCATTTCCTGTTAAAAATTCCACGTCTTCATCTATGTAACTTAAGTTTTCTAGACCAAGTCTTTTAGCTTGTTTTTTATAAAGCTCATTGGCCATTGGAACAACATATTTTAATACTTGCTTTCTAATATTTTCTACCATATCTTCTCTATAGTCACTTCTCATCATTCTGATATATCCAAGCTCTACAAAATCTTCAAAGCCTAATTTTTTAGATATCTTATCTCTAAGTTTAACTAATTTATCAAATATGTCATCAAATTTTGATTCGTTTTCTTCAAAAAAATTATAATATGCTTTGTTGGCCAATTCTCTTGTCTTCCTACAATTAGAGTACATAAACTTTCCCATACTAGATAAATTTCTTTCTTCTCCATCGAACATTATTTGTGCTGATGCTAAAAGTTTAGTATACTCTGAACACAATTTATTTTCTTCTTGCAATTCACTTATTATATCTTTAGAAAAACTTTTCAGAGAATAGTCTATTATTGTGAAAAATTGTTTTCCAAATTTTTTTATTAAATCACATTTAAACTTTGAATTTATTACAACATCATAAAAATAAGAATTTAACTCTTCATACAAAGGCAAATATTCATCCCAGTAATTTTTTTCCTCTTGATAGAATTTATTAAGTGTATCTATACTGTATCTTATTGATGCTATATTTGACAACGTTTCTATTTTATTTCTCAATAAATTAATCTTATGTATATTTTCTTGTTGTTCTTCATAGGTACAGGATTTTTTTATATCTTCTACACACTCCAAAAATTCTTTTTTTATACTATCATAATTGGGCCTTTCATACTTAAATTGTGAAAACTTCATTTAAAACGCTCCTTTGCAACTTTATTTTATATCTTTATATCATACTTTTATATCTTCGATATACATAGTTTTATATACTGCCTAAGTCTAATTTATAAATTATTATATATATTAAATATTCTTTACATTGTAATCATGTTGAATAATAACATATGATTGATATAATTACAATATTTTGTGATATAAAATCAACTACCATGTATATTATTAGAAAAACATTTATATAAAAACCGTAGCTTTTATAACAAATACTTCTATTTACATAACAATGCAAACGATATCATTTTTATAATTGATACTTACAAAACAATTAAAAATCTAATTTTTAAATATACATATTATATAGATAATATTTTTATCAAAAAATTAATATTATTAAACTTTCTAAATTGCTTATCTCTTGGTATAATAGTATACAAAACTAATCATATTTTCCACTGAAATTTTGTTCAACACTAGTTGTGTCAACGTTTTCACAGGAAAATTGAGTATATAATTTACTGGAGGTTGATATGTACAAATTAATCGCATTAGATATTGATGGAACAATATTAAACACACAAAAAAGGATTACTCCTGAGGTCTTTGATTCTATTCAAGAAGCAAAAAAGGCTGGTGCCAAAGTTGTTATAACAACAGGCAGACCTCTTCCTGGTGTAAAAGCACTTCTAAATCAATTAAACTTAACAGATGAAGGTGATTATGTTATATGTTTTAATGGAGCCGTTATTCAAGAAGTCAAGAGTGAAGAAATTATACATGATGTGGAAATGACTTTAGATGACTTTGATTTTATATATAATAACGTTTGTAAAAAATATAATACCAAAATACACATAAATACAATGACCAATTTAATTACACCAAACGAAATTCCTGGTAAGTATACTCTTCATGAAGCTAAATTAAATGATATAGATGTTAAATATATACAAAAAGATAAAATTGATGAATCTATTAAAATCTGTAAAATTATGATAGTTGATGAACCAGAAAGATTAGAAGAAATTATACAACAGCTACCTAAAAATTTATTCAATAAATATACTATAGTAAGGTCTGCTCCTTTTTATCTAGAGTTTTTAGGTAAAACTACTAATAAAGGAACTGCACTTAAGACATTGTGTACTAATTTAGATATTCCTATAGAAGAAGCTATTGCTGTTGGTGATGAAGAAAATGACCAACATATGATAAAGTATGCAGGTCTTGGTGTAGCTATGGGAAATGCACGTGATAGTATAAAAGAAATTGCTGATTATGTTACAGATACCAATAACGAAAATGGAGTTGCAAAGGTTATAAATAAATATATACTTAATAGAGCTATTTAAACATATAAAAAACTAAAAATACATCTTTAGCTTTAAATTCTATTTAATCTATATACTTGATAATAAAAGTATATAGATTAAATATTATCTAATATTTTTAGCTAAAGGTTGTTTTAGTTTTTCATATATGTATATCTAGAATAATACTTTTTGTTTCAATTTAAATATTTTATATGATTCTACTATTGCTTCATTAATATCTAAACAATATACATCATCGTCATCTGATAAACCAGATTCTTTTATCCAAGCATCAAAATCATTCTTCGTCCAGAAGAAATTCATTATATTTCAGCAACTTGCTGCCCAGTTTGAATATTTATCAAGATTTATATGAAGCACTCTTAAATGTGGGTTATTGACGTATTCAATTTTTTCGTTTTTTATAAAGATTTCTATTTCTTTCCCTGTAACACTACACATAGAATTTATTCTTACATCTTGATTAAATGTGCAAGAAGTTCCTATAGCATCTATAGCACACATTGCACTAAAACTTCGCCCATCGCTCAAAGTTACTTTATGATTAGTTGGTAATGCTGATACAGGATATATAAAATTTATACTATCTTCATCAACAACCATTATATTTTTATCAATAAAATATTGTAATGTATTTTCTATATATTCCTTTTCTAACTTCAAATTTTTACTTATATATTCAATCACTTCCTGAAGTGTAACACTAGAACCTTTATCTATTATTACATCCATAATAGATAGTCTTATTTTTTGTTGTACGTTATCCAAACTATTGTATTTTTCTATTTGACTCATATCTACTCCTCTTTAAACTTCATAACACTTCGATAAAGTATCAGTTAATCTATTCTTATATTCTTCATATTTTTTACTTCCTCTAACTCTAGGTCTTGGAATATCTATGTTTATATCGTCAATAACTCTTCCTTTATCTCTTGACATTACAATAACTCTATCACTCATATATACAGCTTCGTCAACATCATGAGTTACCATTAATGCAGTTATTTTCTTTTTTGTCCATATTCTTTCTAGCTCTTCTTGTAAGTTTTGTCTCATTTGAAAGTCAACTGCTCCCAATGGTTCATCCATTAATAATACTTCTGGATTGCATGCTAAGGCTCTTATCATAGCAACCCTTTGTTTCATCCCTCCAGATAATTGATGAGGAAACAATTTTTCTTTCCCTTTTAAATCTGACATAACTAAAAGTTCTTCTAACATTTCTTCTCTTTTTTCCTTTGGTATTTTCTGTTGTTTCATAGGAAATAGAACATTTCCTCTTATAGTTTTCCAAGGAAATAAAGCATAATTTTGAAATATGAAAGCTCTATCTATACCTGGTTTTTTAACTTTTTTATCATTTATAAAAACATCTCCACTTTCTGATTTTTGAAATCCACCTATTATAGTAAGTAGAGTCGTTTTTCCACACCCTGATGGCCCTAAAAGACAAACAAATTGACCATTTTCTATATCCATACTTATATCTTCTAAAACCTTTGTATGTACTTTATTATTTACAAATGTTTTATTTATATCTCTTACACTTAACTTCATTAATCTGCAAACCTCCATCTACAAAGGATTTTATTTATAAACTTTAATACTCTATCTATTATAAATCCTATTAAAGCTGCAAATATCATAAGCCCAATTAATACATCTGTATGCATTAATGTTTGAGCTTGTACCATTGAGTAACCGAGACCGGCACTCGTAGCTATAAACTCCGCTCATATAACAGACATCCATCCTGTACTTATAGCTATTCTTGAACCAGTTAGTATATCAGGAAGAGACGCTGGCACTATTACATTTGTAAATATTACAAATGGCGATGCCCCCATACTTCTAGCTGCATTATAATAATCTTTTGATATTGCTCTTACACCTTGAATAGTATTTAAGATTATAGGAAAAACTCCTGAAAAAGCTATTAAAAATATTGTTGGACCATCTCCTATACCAAACCATACTATAGTAAGAGGCACCCATGCCATTATAGGAACCTGTCTTACAGAATCTACGACTGGAGATAAAACTTTTTCAAAAGTTTTAGAAAATCCCATGATAAACCCTATTGGAAGCCCAAATAATAGCGCATACATAAACCCTTTGAGTACTCTCTGTAATGTTATAAAAAGATTAGTAACTGTCTCTACATCTGTTACACAATAAAAGAAACCTTTTATTACATCTACTGGCATTGGAAGTAATAAAGAGCTTCCTATATCTTTTGCCGCAAAATGCCAAACTGAAAATATAATGACTAAGAGTATTATCTTGTATAGAATATCCATACTACTATCAGATTTTTTCTTAGTTAATCTATCTCTTTTATCTTTAGAAACTTTAATTTCCAATTTCTTATTTCCTCCATATCTATATTTCTTATATTCTTGTACTCTTTCAGTGTATTCTTAAATGTAGATTCATTATTTAAAGCATCAACACTTTTATTGTAAAGTTTTATAAAATCACTATATGTTTTACTTTTTTTAAATTTTTTGCTTACAACTAAAACATAAGTATCATAATCTCCCAATTCAGTTGTAGATTTTCTTGTGCCTTCTAATCCGATTGATTTTATACAGTCTATTACAACACCATCTACTAGATTGCTTTCTAATCCATATGCTAATGCAGTCCCTAATAAAGGAGATATTTCTACATTTTCATAATATTTCTTCACTAATTTTGACTGATAATTTCTGTTTTGAATGATTCCAATTTTTTTAGGATTGCTATTACTTAATAAGAATACATCTGAATTTTGAACTACTGTGCCAACAATTTCAAATCCACTAGTTACATTTACATACTGTTTTGCGGCATCTTTACATATAATTGCTATATCTATTTCCTCTGAACTCAGAGCCCATTGCATTGTACTTGCTCAGCAATCATTAATTGTAAAAGTATCCATTACATCACTTACTTTTATATTTTCAAAGTAGTCTCTATTTACCATATAATTTATTACAAAACCAGAGGTATCATCGGATACCCCTATTCTTAGTTTTCCTTCTATTTCTTCTTTATCTTCAAAATTAAAAAATATTATAAATATACTTCCCAAAACAATAATAAAAAGTATTATTATATTTTTTATATTCTCCATTTATTTATAATACCTTTGCTTTCCAATCTTCATAACTCATACCTTCAGGAAACTCTGGATTAACTTTTTCTTTTATAAATTTATCAAAATCATCTGCTCCACAAGAATCCAATAAACTTGTATCAATTGTATCTTCATATTTAGGTATATCATCTAGTGCTTTTAAATCTTTATACATTTGTAAATTGTTTTTATATTCTTCTCCTGTAACTTTCCAAGTAAGTGTTCTACCTTCTCCAACTGTCTTTTTATAAATAGTTCTAAGTGCAACTTCTTCTTCTACATTATAATATTTTGCAAATATCTTAGCAGCTTCAGCTGGATTTGTATATATGTATTCTATTGCTTTTGTATGGGCTAGAACCAATTTTTTTGCTAAATCTGGATGTTCTTTTATAAAGTTTTTGTTTAATGAGAATGAACAACAGTTATATTCTTTACCATTAGCTTTTTCTTTATATTGAGTAGATGCTATTATTTTTCCTGCACCATCATTTTCAGCTACAGAACCCCAAGGGTCACAAGATGTAAATGCTTGTATTTTTCCAGTCTTAAGAGCTAAGTATTTATCTTTATCTGAATCCATATTTACAATTTCATATTTTGATGGGTCAGTTGGTAGACCTGTTTCTGGTCCATAATCACTTGTCCATAAGAAATCACTCATATCTGTTGCAATTTTTTTACCTAGTAAATCTTTAGGTTCTTTTATATCTTTTGAAACTATTAAATATTCAGAACCACCAGTATGATTATTAGCTGCTATTGTTATTGGTGAACCTTTAGGTATAGCCCCCACAAGACCTTTTGTTCCTATATAACCGGCATCCATTTTCCCTGCTGCCATAGCTTCAGGAACTTTACCATTTCCAACAGTTTTTACATTAAGACCTAAATCTTTATATATTCCAGCTGCTTCTGCTACTGGTCCAGCAGTCATATGGTCACAGTTATAATACCCTACTGTTATTGTATAATCATCCTTCCCAGCTTTTGCTTCTTCTTTCTCTTTTGGTTTACTACTACAGCCTGTTAGTATAGATGCCCCCATTACACTAACTAAGATTAATGCTTGAATCTTCTTAGATACTCTCATCTAAATTTCCCACCTTTGTGTATTATTTTTATTTTTAGCAACATTTGTCCATATCTTCTCCAAATAAATCAACAAACTTGTTGCCTTCTACCCTATAAATTGCATACCCTACATTACCATTCTTAGAACCTGATACAATTACTTCTATTGGTGGTTCATCATCAATATTTTTAAAATTTATAGTTTGATTCTCTATAGGTGCTGGTATTGGTTTTGTTATATAATGACTGTTTTTGTCAGAAACTACCACTACCATTTCATTTGAATTACTACCTTTTTTATATATAACTACTAAATCTTTTTTCCCATCATTATTTAAATCTTCTTCAGCACAAGTTATTATATTTTCTTTATGATTTTTTCTAAAATATTCCAATGTTTCTTTATTCACATTTGGAATAGAGGCATCTTCTTCAAGGTTATCATCCACTATCTTTGATAAAACTATTAATGCTACTACTATACAGGATATTATAACTATCTTTTTAAGCATGATTTCCTATGACCTCTTTCATTTTTGGTATTATTGATTTAAATGCAAATAAAATAATTAAAATCGTACACACATATTCAAAACTATCTGGTATATTTAACATTAGTTTATTTGCCAACTGTATTGAAGAATTTGTTGTATCTAAATTTACTGAATTGTCATTTACTAAAAGTAAATTTGTTATGTATCCAATTATTATTGAGGATAGTGTCAAAGTTACTGAATATATAATAACAGTTCTTTTCCCAATAAGTTTAAACATACTTATAAGTTCTGGTAAGTTTGTAGCTGCTCCAGCTATTAAAAACGTTATCGCTATCCCAGGAGAAGCTCCACTTGCAACAAGGGCAGCTATAAATGGAATATGTCCTACTGCACAAACATACATGACACATGCAAGTATTGCTATACTTCCAAGAGATATCAATCCTGGATTACCTAGATATTTTTGAATTATGCTATTTGGAAAAATTGTTGTTATAAAACCTGCAAAAAGCATTCCCATTACTACATATTTACTAATAGTAAGAGCTAACTCTCCAAAAGACCATTTAAGACCATCAATCAGATTTTCTATAAAACTTCTCTTTTCTTCTTCTAATTCTATTACATCTTCATCTGAATCATTATGCAAAGATAATTCTTCTTTTCCAAAACAATTTCCTAAAAATCCTACTAAAAATGGCACTAAAAAACCAGCTATTAGATAAATAATTGTAACTTTAGGCCCCAAAAGACCTAGACAAAGAACTACAGCTATTGGATTTATTATTGGAGTTGATGTCATAAAAGCAAGCACTGGTCCTAGGTATGCTCCGGAATAATACATACTTATACCAAGTGGGATTACTCCACAGCTACATATTGGTAAAAACATTCCTGAGATAGTGCTTTTAATCAAAGAAGAAAATTTCTTATTTCCAAGTTGTTTTTGAAACCTTTTTGGAGTTAAAACATTGTGAAGTACACCTGCTAATATAAAACTTATCATAAGCCATCCTGATGCTCCATTCAATGTAACTATAGAAGCTACTATAGTCTCTTTAATTCCATTTAAAACAATTTCTAATATATTCATTTTTGATACTCCTAATTTTAAACTTTTAACTATTATTTATAGCTTCTACTATCGCCTTTTCAATTGTATCTTTATTTAATCTGTCATATTTTTTTTTCTGATTTATTATTAAAGTTCCTTTTGTTATAATTCCATATTTTTTTACATATGAAAAATCTTTACCTGCCTGATACAGTTTCACTTCCAATTTATCAGTATACTTTTCTGACATTTTTTTTATAAACACTCCATGCTCATCACAAGATGGTCAAGTATTTATAAATTCAACTAAAACTTTAGACATTTGTTCATCCCCTACTCAAACAATTTATCCTTGACTTAAAATAATCCACAGAAAATAAGTTTTCCCATGGATTGTATACCAAACTGTTTTATAATGTTATGACTTGATCTATACCTGCACTACCTAAACAAGCATATAAGTTTGGAAAGCATCCAATCGTAGCCCCATCAACCAAGTTATTCTCTATCCCTCTCTCTATAGCACATTGGTCACAAGCCATTATTATCATATCCGTTTTTTTATGTAATTCACTTAGTTTTTCTCCTATTGGATTCCCTTTAGATAAGAATAATGTATTATCCATAAAGAAAAACATCCCTAGAACATCTACTCCATGAGTTCCTTGTTCTAATTGTGGTATTATCATTTTGTCTAAAATTTTATGTACATTAGTACTATTGAAGATATATGCTACTTTCATTTTTATTCCTCCATCCAATTCTTTCCTAAATTTTATACAAATTTTTACATATACAATTATATTATAAGTTCTTTTGTATTTATCTGTAAAATAGATAATAACTATATCATCAAAAGTGTATATAGTATTTTTCTATATAAATTAAATTATTAATTAAACTTTTCTATATTTTTATTAATTTTAATAAATAAAAGATAGACTCCATAAATTTACTATGTAAATTTATGGAGTCTATCTTAATTAAATTTATATCAATATCAAATTTATATATTTCTCAGATTTTTCATACTTATATCGAGAGCTTTGACAGAGTGTGTAAGTGCTCCTACAGAAACAACATCCACTCCAATTTTTCCTATAGATTCTATAGTATCTAAATTCACATTTCCAGAAAATTCTACAATTGCTCTTCCATTTATAATATCTATAGCTTGTTTTGCCATTTCTAAGCTCATATTATCCAACATTATTATATCTGCTTTTGCTTCTAAAGCTTCTTTTACCATATCTAATGTTTCCACTTCTACTTCTATTTTTCTAACAAAAGAAGTGTTTTTTCTAGCTAGTTCAACTGCATTTTTGACACCACCAGCGGCTCCAATGTGATTGTCTTTAAGCAAAATTCCATCAGATAAATTAAATCTATGATTACATCCTCCACCTACTTTTACAGAATATTTATCTAATATTCTAAGATTAGGTATTGTTTTTCTACTATCTAACAATTTTGTATTTGTACCTTCAAGCTTTTCAACATATTTACTAGTAGTAGTGGCTATACCACTCATTCTTTGTAAATAATTTAATGCTACACGTTCTCCTACAAGTAAATTTCTAGTATTCCCAGTTAATACAGCTATCTTTTCACGATTTTCTACTTTATCACCATCATTTTTATATAACTCTACATCTACATTTCCAAGTATCTCAAAAACCCTCTTAAATACACCTAATCCAGCTATTATACCATCTTGCTTACAAATTAAATCTACAGTAGACTTAGAATTTTCATCCACAATAGAATTAGTTGTTATATCTTCACTTGGAACATCTTCTATTAAAGCATCCTGTATCATTCTATCAATACTGAACCTCCCATGACTAAAGTCACAGGGTTCCTGTTTCACAGAATTTTGCATACTAAAATATGTCTTACCAATTCTCCACAGGCTATCCCCGTAGTTCCTACGGTTCTTACATAAGTTATTTATTTTAAACTGTTATTAGTCTTAGTCCTTCTTTTAGTATATTTATACTCGCATTTGTGTCTCTATCGTGAGTTACATTACAACAAGGACAAATCCATTCTCTTATATTTAAATTCTTAACTTCCTCA
>NZ_JBJOCA010000028.1:0-55448 GCF_045898275.1 Clostridioides sp. GD02404 | reverse complement strand
AACAATGTTCTTATATCTTGTAGCAACTCCTTATTAATGATAGCTCACCCTTTCCGATATCTAGCATTTTGCATATTTCCACATCATCGTAACCCGAATTTATAAGATGTTTCACTTTAAGAGATAGCTCATTTTCTTTTTTTATTTCCTGTTTTGATTCTATAAAAATATCTGCTTTTTTTCCTGCCTCATTCTTTATTAGATTATAATTTTCATAAACTTTCATATGATTATTACTTCTTATTTCAGCAATCACTTTATCTAAAAAAAATCTTCTTTTTTCTGGTACTATCAATCTATCATTTGCCTCATATTCCTGCTCAAATATTTTATCAAAGTACCTGCTATCTTTATTTTTTGATTCCTTATGTAAATTTGCAATTATAGTTACTATTATCAAAATAGACACTACTATTAATATAATTTGTATCATCACATCAATCACCATCTATATAGAATATTTAAGTTCTTTTATTTTATTTCTTAGGTTTCTTATTGACTTTCTATGGAGTTGTGAAACTCTGGATTCTGAAACACCTAGCACTTTTCCTATCTCCTTTAAATTTAAATCTTCATAATAGTACAGTGAAAGTATTAATTTTTCCTTTTCTCTTAAATTATTAATTGCTTTAGATAGAATATCTAACTTTTCTTCTTCTTCTATTATATTTGCTGGAGTATGTTCCTCCCTATAACTTATTACATCTTGTATAGTTTCATTTGTATCTTCAAAAATTACATGGTTTAATGACACAATATTTAACATGTCTATATTACTCTCAATATCATTGAGTTCCTTTTCTGAAATATTTAATTCTTTTGCAATTTCATGTGAAGTCGGTTCTCTTAATAATTCTGCTTGTAATTTTTCTATTACTCTATTATACTTATTCACTTTTGTTAAGTTATGTTTAGAAATTGGACTTTGATTTCTGATTTCATCTAATATAGCAGATTTTATCTTTATATAGGAGTAACTAGAGAACTTTGCTCCTTTTTCAACATCAAATTTATTTATTGCATCAATCAATCCTATGACTCCACTATTTACTAAATCTTGATATTCAAAGCCTTTCCCTGGTATAAAAAACTTTCTTGCTATACTCTTTACAAGAGGCATATTCTCTTTTATTAATTCTTCTCTATTCATTAAATTACGCCTCCTTAGCTTTTAAATATATTAAACATTTTTCTTAGTAAACCTTTGTTATCAATAATCTCTTCTTTTGTCTCATATTTTGATTGACTTACCATTCTCTTGGCTATAGATATAATGCATTTTGATGCAATACTTGTAGGATATTCTAAAATAAATGGTATCTGTTTTTTTACACATACACTCACTTTTTTATCCTCCATTATATATCCATACAATTCTAAATTAAGATTTAAAAATTTATCTACAACCATATTTATTCTGTTATATGTAGATTTTGCCTCTTCTAAATTAACCACTCTATTGATTATTATGTTTGCACTTCTCTTTATACCAAAGTTGCTTATGGCTTTTAATAAACTGTATGCATCAGTCAATGATGTAGGTTCTGGTGTTGTTATTAAGAAAAATTCAGTACTACAATATATGAATGACAATAGACTTTTACTCATACCAGCTCCTGTGTCAATTATTATAAAATCAACATCATGAATCTGCTCTATACTATGTATAAACTTATTTCTTTGAGCTTCTGTGAAGTCTTCTATATGATTAAGAGCAGAGCCTCCAGAGATTATGTTTACACCATATTTAGTTTGTGAAATTATGTCTTCTATATTTTTTTCACCATTAATTACATCAATTATGGTTCCTTTTACATTTACACCCATTATTATATCTATATTAGACATTCCTATATCTGCATCTAATATAAGAACTTTTTTATTAAGTTTAGTCAAGCATATAGACAAATTTGTAGCTAAATTACTCTTTCCAACTCCACCTTTACCAGAAGCTATTGTAATTATCTTAGGTGTATTTCTATTCTCTGTAATAAATTCATCCATTCCTTTTTTTTCTATTGCAATTTTTCTTAAAATTTGAGCTTGGTCCATCATATACTTTCAACTCCTAATAACAATCTTATAATCTTATCTTCATTAGGTTTTATAATATCATCAGGAACATTTTGTCCTGTTGTAATATATGATATTGGTTTTTGTGCATAATTCATTATGTTAAATAATGAGCCATATGTAATTGTTTCATCTAGTTTTGTAATTATTAAGCTTTTAAAGTTCACATTTCTATACGAATCTATAATCGCTTTTGTATCAGTTTCTCTTGTCGTACAATTCAAAACTAAATGTATATTATCGGTTTCAGCTTTATCTATAAGATTCTTGATTTCTAGTATTTGCATAGAATTTTTATATCCTCTACCTGTAGTATCTATTAATACAACATCACAATCTTTCATCTCATCAAGTGCCAATTCCATCTCATCAGAGCTTATTACCCCTTTAAAAGGTATATTCATTATGTCAGTATATATTTTTAACTGCTCTACAGCACCAATTCTATAGGTATCTATAGTTATTACACCTACTTTTTTATTTTCTTCAAAGACTAATTTAGCAGCTAACTTTGCTATTGTAGTTGTTTTACCTACTCCTGGGGGCCCAACTAGAGCAATTTTTCCATTTATCGTTTGATTTTCTATTTTAATCTTTTTCTTTAAACTCTCTACTAAATTTTTACTTGTATCAACTCCATTAAACTTCATTTCTTGTAAATCAGCTCTTATAAATTCTACGATTTCTTCATTTAACTCTAAATTTAATAAGTTCTTACATATTTTATCTATATCATTATCATTTTTATTATCAAATCCCATGTTGCTTATAATTGACTTTAATTGTTCTATCTCTCGTTTTAAATCTTTTTGTTCTATATTATCTCTCTTTTCCCATCCAACAGTTAATTCAATATCTTTCTTTGAAAAAATACCTCGTATGCCAGATTT
The DNA here is from genome assembly GCF_045898275.1 of Clostridioides sp. GD02404. Lineage (NCBI taxonomy): Bacteria > Bacillati > Bacillota > Clostridia > Peptostreptococcales > Peptostreptococcaceae > Clostridioides > Clostridioides sp. GD02404. The sequence goes on along the minus strand of NZ_JBJOCA010000028.1, from coordinate 52,485 downwards.
TCTTACTTCTCTTTTATCTATTAATGTAATATTGTCACCTAATTCCATTTTGGCTAGATTCATAGCATCCTGAATTGTATCAGCTGTATACTTTTTCGTCATCATATATGCTCACCACACCTTCTGCTTTGATTTTAACATCGTTAGGTATTTCGTTTAATGATAATACAGTCAAATTAGGATATACAAGCTCAACTAACTTTCTAAATGGTGCTCTTATCTTTGGTGATACTACTATTACTGGTATATTATGATTGAAATATACATTACTCATTATACCTTGTATACTTTCAAATATTTTATTTGTGTTTTCTGGGTCAACAGCTGGATAAGTTCCATTTACAGACCTTTGTAAATTATTAGATACTAGTTCCTCTGTTTCTGGAGACAATGTAGACACTACAATTGACTTCTCTTCATCGACCAAATTTGTACAAATACTTCTAGCTAAAGCTATTCTCACGTATTCAGTAAGAAGCTCTATATCTTTAGTATTTCTAGACTGGTCTGCAAGTGTTTCAAGTATTGTAACACGGTCCTTTATATTTACTTTTTCTCTTAGCAGATTTTTAAGTACTTTTTGAACTTCACCAAGCGTCATTAAATCTGGTATTAACTCGTCAACCACAGCACTATAATTTTCTCTTGCTGCATCTATAATAGTCTTAACTTCTTGTCTTCCCAATAATTCATGTGCATTGGATTTTATTATATCTAGTAAGTGAGTTATAAGTATTGTAGATGAATCTACCACTGTATAACCTTTTAATTCTGCATCTTCTACTTTGTCACTTTCTATCCAAAGCGCTTCTATTCCAAAAGTAGGCTCAATTGTCTTTATTCCAAATATATTAAAGCCTTGATTCATAGGGTCCATACATAAAACCATATTAGGCATTATCTCATATCCGCCAACTACATTGCCTTTTATCTTTATATTGTACTGGTTTGGATTTAATTGTAAATTATCTCTTATTCTTATGGGTTGTACAACTATACCCATATCTATAGCACACTGTCTTCTTATTGATGCTATTCTCTGAAGTAAATCTCCTCCTGCTGATTCATCAGCCAAGGATATTAGACCATACCCAATTTCTACTTCTATAGCTTCTACATTTATTAAGTTTGTAACATCTTCTACTTCGTTTTTGTCTGGATTTACCATATCAGGTTTTTCAAACTCTAAATCTTCTAAAGTATCTTTCTTTTCTCTTCCTAAAAAATAACCTGCTGCTATTGCACCTATCCCCAGTGAAAAGAATGCTGGCTTAGGTAGTCCAGGCATCATACCAAGTACAATTAAGACACACCCAGTCATCATTATTGCTTTTGGTATTGCTGTTAATTGTCTACTTACTAGTCCACCAAAATTTTCATCAGTAGAAGCTCTTGTTACAATTATACCTGCTGATGTAGATATTAATAGAGCTGGTATCTGACTTACAAGACCATCCCCTATGGTAAGCCTTACATATGTTTGTGCTGCACCCATAAGAGTCATATTCAGCATTACAGCTCCTATTACAATTCCGCCTATAATATTTATTGCTGTTACTATAAGACCTGCTATAGCATCTCCTTTTACAAACTTATTGGCACCATCCATAGAACCATAAAAGTCAGCTTCTTGTTGAAGTTCTTTTCTTCTTTTTCTAGCAGTTTTATCATCTATAACACCTGCATTTAAATCTGCATCTATACTCATCTGCTTACCTGGCATGGCATCTAACGTAAATCTAGCTGTTACTTCAGATACTCTTCCAGAACCATTAGTTATAACAACAAATTGAACAATTAATATGATTAGGAATATAATTATTCCTACTACATAATTTCCACCTACAACAAAACTTCCAAATGCCTCTATAACTTCACCTGCATATCCTTGAGTTAGAATCAATCTAGTTGATGAAAGATTTAATCCTAATCTAAATAGTGTTGTTACAAGTAACACTGTTGGAAATATAGATAAATCAAGTACATTTGTTGTAAATAATGTCATTAATAAAATTAGCACAGATAAACTTATGTTAATTGCCAGTAAAATATCTAATATAAATGTAGGTAATGGCACTATCATCATAAGAACAATTCCTACAACACCAAAAGCCACTATTACATCCATATTTTCCTTTAGATTAAACTTATTCATTACTTATCCTACCTTTTTGGGATTTTGTATCTGTTTTTGATTTTATATACTGCTACTAATATTTCTGCAAAAGCTTGATACATGTCCTCTGGAATTTCTTGGTCTATTTCTACTTGCTTATATAACAACCTAGCTATAGGTTTATTCTCTATTATAGGGATGTCATTTCCCTTTGCTATTTCTCTTATTTTAAAGGCCAAATAGTCTGCACCTTTTGCCACTACTACTGGAGCTTGGTCCTTCCCTTTTTCATACCTTACTGCTATAGATAAGTGGGTCGGATTAGTTACTATCACAGTGGCATTTGGGACTGCTTGCATAGTCCTTTGGGATGAAATTTGCCTTTGCTTTTGTTTTATCTTAGCTTTTATTTCTGGGTCTCCCTCTGCATTTTTATATTCATCTTTAACTTCTTGTTTTGTCATTCTCAGTTGCTTTTTATGACTGTATCTTTGATAAAAGTAGTCTGCAACTGCTATAGCTATCATAGCTATACAAATTTTACTCAATATGGAATATACTAAATCTTTAACTGTATACATTAAACTAGGTAGGTATATGTTACCTAGCTTTAATATATCTAAGTAATTATCTTGAAAAAATGTATACCCTATATAAGCTAATACAGATATTATTGCTGTATCCTTTATTAAAGTTGATAAGCTCCTCATAGAAAACATATTTTTAAATCCACTAATAGGATTTAATTTTGATAAATTTGGTTTCAAAGTTTCCCCAGTAAACAGGATTCCTACTTGAAATAGGTTAGCTACTATACCTAAAACTAAGAAAGGAATGGCTATTGGCAAAAATATCTTAAAAAAATCCATTAATCCTACAATAACTAATTTTTCTAGGTTTGAATAATTTATATTCATATAAAAATTCACGTTTAAAAAATAATTAAGTGAAGATTTAAGTGTGTCCACTACATATGAAAACAATGTAGGAACTAATAAAGTGAATGCAAGTAGAGTCATTGCAACTGGTAATTCTCTACTTTTTGCTATATTACCCTTTTTTCTTTGTTCACCCTTTTTCTTTGGAGTAGCTTCTTCGGTCTTATCCGTTGAACCCATAAAAAACATAGGAGCTAGAGCAAAGGTTCCCTCATACATCTTTGGTATTTGACTCAGTAGATGACTTATCTGGCTAACGATTAAAGGTATTGATATGATAAATAAGGCTATACCAACCAATATTTTTAATGGCATACCAACTATCATTACATTCAGTTGGGGAACACTTCTTGATATAAGTCCTAAGATAAAATCTGCCATAAGCAGACAAAGCACGATAGGTATTGCTATTTTGAATCCAGTTATAAAGCACTGTACAAATATGTTTATTATATAGTCTATATTATTATCTACAAATGATTTTCCTATTGGAATTAACTCAAAACTATACCTTATACCTCGAATTAAAATATGATGTCCATCCATGCTAAAAAATATCATTATCGCTGTCCAGTTCATAAGATTATCAATTAAAGTTGTCTGAGTCATTGAGTTTGGGTCAAACATATTAATCATTGACAATCCCATCTGTTGGTCCATCATAGAACCAGCCATCCTGATACTATAAAAACACAGATTCGTTATATATCCAAGTATAATGCCTGTTATGGTTTCATTTATTCCATATAACGTAAACATTATAATATTATCTATATCTGCTGCATATTCAATCTGCATAGTACTTGAAATCAGTATTGATATAATGATTGCAAAGAGTGACTTAAATAAAGCAGGTGTACCAGATGGAAATAGTATCCTCAACGTCCCAAAAAAAGCTACTATTCTAATAAATACAAAAATCATATGTACCCTACCTACTTAGTTATAAGAGATATCATATTAAATATCTCAGAAGTAAAACTAATAAGAGTATGTAACATCCAGCTTCCACCAATAGCTACTACTAAAAGAATTGCTATCAGTTTTGGTACAAAAGTCAATGTTTGCTCCTGGATTTGAGTCGTAGCTTGAAACACACTTATTAAAAGTCCAACTATAAGAGAAACAATTAGTACTGGAGCTGCAATCATAGCTCCTGTAAACATTCCATTTTTAAGAACACTCATTATCATAAATTCACTCATACTATTTTTCTCCTATCCAAATCCCAATATCAATGTTTTTACTATCAAGTTCCATCCGTCCACCATTACAAATAATAGTAACTTAAATGGTAATGATATCATAACTGGAGGCAACATAAACATCCCCATAGACATTAGAACACTTGCAACAACAAGGTCTATTATCAAAAATGGTATGTATATTAAAAAACCTATTTGAAAAGCAGTTTTTAATTCACTTATAGCAAATGCTGGAACTACAACAGATAATGGTATGTTTTCACGAGTTAATTTTTTTTCTTTTAAACCAGCTTGTTCTACAAATAAATCTAAATCTGTTTGTCTAGTTTGCTTCAATAAAAACTCTTTAATAGGTCCTTCTGCTTCCTTCATAGCTTTTTCCATAGTAATTTCTTCTTTAATATATGGTTGTAATGCCTTTTCGTTTATTTCATTTAATACTGGTCTCATTATAAATATTGTCAATACTATTGCAAGCCCTACCAAGATTTGACTTGGTATTGCCTGTTGTGCTCCTAATGCTGATTTTAGAAATGATAGACTTATAACTATTCTGACAAAGCTTGTCATCATAAACATTACAAATGGTAAAAACATTAATGCAGTTAAAAATAAAAACAATTGCATTGAACTTGTATATGGTACATCAGCCAAAGGTAATTTTGATAATAGTTCCATTTACTTATCTTCCTTTTTTGTAAATTTTCCAATATATTTACTGAAATCATATTTTGTTTTGATTCTTTCCATTTTAAAATCTTGGATTTTAAAATTTCTTTCTTTAATATCATCTTCTATTTTTGATATTTCTTCCTTGGTCAAATCTTTTATCTTATTCATACTAGACGAAGAAGATGCAACAACGCATCCTTCTTCACCTATCTTCAAAATTATTATGCTATTGTTTTTACTTATACTTACAATGTCTAATATTTTTACATATTTATCATTGTATTTTTTTAATAAACTTCCTTGGCTAATTTTTAAAGATAAGACTATCAATATTAAAATTATTGGAATACATATTAATATCTTTAATAAATAAAGTATCATGTCTTACCATCCTTTATTGCACTACTATATTTGTAAAATATATATTTTGAATTACATTCCCACCTAGGTTTGTATTTAGTGTATTTTTTATTTCTTCTTTTATGTTATTTAAATTCTCAGCGGCAAAATCATCTGCTCTTTTTGCCATAAGACAATTTATGATATTATCTCTAATTAAAGGTGTACTTTTTTCTATATCTTTATATGAAGAATCATAAGATACAGTTATTGATACTTTTAGATACCTTACACCTTCATCAGCTAGTTTCAATACCATTTCTTCTAAATCAAGATTTTCTGTCTTTATTTCATCTTTATCTGTTCCTGTTGGAATAAACGAACCTATAATCTTATTAATTTGTTTATTTCCGCCTTTACCTAATATAAAAAATCCTGCTCCTGCTGAGAAAATAATTAGTATCAAAATAATTAGAAAAATTTTTTTATTTTTGAACAAATCTCTTCCTCCTAGTCGATAGTTATAAGTATGTTAACTCTTCTATTCTCAGCTCTTCCTTTTGCTGTTTCATTTGAAACCAAAGGCTGATATTCTCCACATCCTGTTGCTGAAAACAATTTAGGGTCCATTCCCTTTTCTTCTACAAAGTATCTTACAACACTTACTGCTCTACTAGAAGATAAATCCCAATTGGATTCATGTGTACTTGATTTTACAGGTACATTATCAGTATGACCTTCTATAACTATCTTATTTTTCATCATTTTTATCATGTCATATACTTTATTGAGAGTAGCTTTACTATTAACTTTTAACTCCGAAATCCCAGAGTCAAATAGTATTGAATCATCTAACTCTAGTAAAATCCCTCTACTATCATCTTTAACTGTTACGCTGTTTTGTAGGTTAGAATTATTAACCTTATCTTTTAAATCTTGCTCTAAATTTGACTTATCACTTTTATCCACTAAAGTACTATCTATTGGTGATTTATCACTTGTGCTTGAACCTGTACTAAACATACTTATTCCAGAAAACTGACCTTTTAATGCATTTGATATATTTTTGAATTTTTCCATATCTACAACTGATGTCGCATACAATAATACAAAAAACGTAAGAATCAGTGTTATTGTATCAGCATAAGTAGCTAGCCATGCATCTGGATTTATATCATCCTTCTTCTTATTTTTTTTACGCCCCATTACTCATTGCTCTTTCTGTATTTTTATTGGTTTTTGTAAACTGTAATTTCTCACTTCTTGAAAGGTATGTTGCTAAACGTTCTTCAACCACTATACTGCTTTCACCAGATTGTATGCTTATTATTCCTTCTAACATCATTTCTTTCATATAAACTTCTTTTTCTGTTTTTTCATCTATATTATATGCAATTGGATTTAAAGCGATATTAGCAAGTAAAGAACCATAGAATGTTGTGATTAATGCCTTTCCCATACCAGATGCTATTAAGTCTGGAGATGTAAGGTCAGATAGCATTTGTATAAGACCTATTAATGTCCCCAACATCCCAAAAGCAGGTGCAAAAGTACCCCAAGTTTTAAATATCTTAGAATACCTATTATTTGTATCTTCAATAGAATCTATCTCTAATTCTAATATAGACCTTATCTCATTTACTTCCAGACCATCAATACATAACTCTAATCCTTTTCTCATGAATGGGTCTTGTATTTTCATTACATCACTTTCTATTGATAGAAGCCCTTCTTTTCTGGCCTTTTTAGAAAGTGCTTTAAATTGATTTAATAAATCTAATTTTGATACACTCGTTGTCTTAAATGAGTACTGAAGTGCATTTTTTATAAGTTTCATATCATCAAGAGTAAATGTAATCATTAACGCTCCAAACGACCCAAATACTGTGATTAGTATTGATGCAAAATCAAAGAAACTTTTTAGTCCTGAACTACTTCCTTTTACAGCTCCAAATAAAACTAATACTGTAGATAATATTAGTCCAATAAATGTCAGTGAATCTGTTTTTTTCATTATTTTTCGCTCCTAATATAACCTACATTTATTTTCCTTTTATATTTTATTACTTTATCTACTATCTCGTTTACAGACTCTTTTACAAGGTTTTTTTCCCCTGTTGTAAGTAAAATCCTGCTCTCTGGTACAGAGTCGATTCTTACTATAAGGTCTGAGTTTAATATGTAACTTCTTCCATTTAAATCTGTTACTCTTATCATAATATGTACCTACTATCTCTTAAGACTTATTATCTCTTGTAGGATTTCATCTGATGTTGATATTATTTTGCTGTTTGCTTGGAAAGACCTACTTGCTATTATCATTTCTGTGAATTCTTCTGCTATGTCTACATTTGAAGCTTCTATTGCTCCTTGTATTATTGTTCCTGTAGCTCCTGCTATTTGTGGGTCTCCTGAGTTTGCTGATGGCTTAAATAAGTTTCCTCCTTCAGCATCTAGTCCTGCTGGATTTTGGAATGCGTATGTTTGTACTTTTTGCATTGTTCCTTTTGTTATATCAGCTATAGGAGGAGTAGGTTGCTTACCAACTTCTGAATTTACAGGTATCTTATACACAAATTGTGTTCTCTGACCATCACTTAGTAGAAATTCTACAGTTCCATCTTTTGATATATTATACTCTAGTACATTTTGAACTGTTCCATCCTTAGGACTTATACTTTGAAGTGGTATTACAATTGGTTCATTACCTATTGGTGCTCCATCAGGTGTGAAGGTTCCTTTAGTAGCATCATATTTTCCATTCATAACTTGCCCCACTAGCATATATCCATCGCCATTTACAAGCCTTCCACCTTTAATTTCTTTTAAAGCACCATCAGCTGCTGTAAACCCTGTATCTAAATTAAAAGAACCATCTCTTGTATACATAACTGTGCCTTGCCTTGCTACTGGAAAATATCCATCTCCATCTATCATTAAATCTGATGGTCTATTAGTTGGCTGTACATTTCCTTGCGTCATATCTTTATTTATACTTGATATCTTACTACCTACACCTACTTGTCCTAAGTTTGTTCCCCCTAATGCAGCCGTTGGAGCACTTGCATATAATACAGTTTGATAAAATGAATCTGTTATTCTAGCAGAACTTTTCTTAAAAGCAGTAGTCCCTGCATTTGCTACATTGTTACCTATTACATCTAGCTTTGTTTGATTTGCTTTCATCCCACTTACACCTGAATACATTGCTTTTATCATGAATATACCTCTTTTCTAGTTTAATATTATACTTGTTCTGTAGAACTTTCTTCTTCACCTAATTCTGGAGAATTTTCTTCTTCATCTGAATTTGTATCTACTTCTCCTATTTTAAGTAATTTTTCATATTTAACATCTACAGTTTTATCACTGCCTTCTACTTTCAACTCTAAGTGTACCTCTCCATCCTTTATATATGTGGACTTTACTACACCTACAATATTTTCATCTTCTTTTTCTTCTCCAGATACCTCTACTTGTTTACCAATTAATGATGTTGCCATGCTTAATGCAGAATTTATTAGAGTAGAGTTGCTTAAAGCTAAAAGTACATCTAACTTATCATTCATAGCAGACATCTTTTCTAAAGTTGCAAACTGAGCTAATTGTGATACATACTCTGTTGGGTCTTGTGGATTCATTGGGTCTTGATTACCCATTTGTGCTACAAGTATTTTCATAAATAAATCTTTATCAGCATCGTCTCCCTGTCCTATAATTGGAGTTCCATTATCTGTTACTGTCTGATTTCCTTTACTTCTAACTTGTTTATTTGCAATATCATTAATATTTTTTTCAAGCTGGTTTAAGTTATTTGACCTATAGTTTCCTTGAGCACTTGCTAAAGCTGCTGCTACTCCGTACATACAATACTTCCCCCTTATTAAGCTAATAAATCTACTCTATCATCATCAATAATATTTTCTTTAATCTCATCTTCTATGACTACATTGTTATGTTTACTATTTGTGCCTTGTTTATTCATATTTTCTTGGTTATTTTGTCTATTCTGTTGTTCAAATGCCTTATCAAAAGTATCTGATGTATTTCTATTGTCACTATGCATTTGCACAGATACATCTTTTATGTTTACATTTGTAAGTTCAAGATGTTGCTTTAAATCTGTGATATTTTTATTTATAGAGTCAAACACATCTTTATTAAAAACAGTCACAACAGCTTTCATACTCTCACTATCTTTTAGTAATTGTATATTCATGTCTCCCAACTCTTTTGGTCTTAATTTAATTGTTAGCTCTTGTATATCATTTGTTTTCATATGTTTAATAGCCTTAATCGAATCATCCATGACATTTGATTCTATATGTTTTAAATTAACATTGTCATTTTTAGTTTTGTTTACATCCATACTTTTATTTATTACTTGGCTAAAGTTTCCGCTCTTATTTCCATTAGCCCCTGCTAGTTTTTCTAAAATATCAGAACTCTCTTCTCTTTGCTTATTTGAATTAAGCTTGTCCATTCTATTACTATTAAAATTGTATAAATCTACGCTTTTAGTATCTTCCTCTGTAGTTTTACTAATCACTTCAAAGTCTCCATTAGTATTATTGTCTAAAAGCTCTCTTAACTTCATAATATCTAAATTTTGCACATCATCAGATTTATTTGTATTATCCTTATTTAACTCTACATTTTGATTTACAATCTTATTCAACATATTTTTATTAAGTTTAAGTTCTTGCTTAAATTCATCTGATACATTTAACTTTTCTATATCATTTAGTATAGAGTTTATATCTTTGTCTTTCTTATCATTATTTTTTAATAGATTTATCAATTGTTGTAAAATCTCATTAATCTTACTGTAATCTTTTTCATATGTATTTTCTTCTTCTAAATGACTACTTTCATTTTCAAAATGACATTCATTATCACTCTTCTCTGATTTATCTGAGCTAACATTCTGATTACTTGTTTCTTTTCTATCTTTAATTGTTTTATTGTCTGTCGCCTTATATAAATTATCTTCAAACTTATTATTTTTTATATCTTTATCCTTAGATGAGCTTTTTTTATTCCCAATATCTTTAATAATATTATAAGAATCTGCTTGTATCTTCATACAATAATATCCTCACTTCCTACTATTCTTATAGAACTTGTCTATTTCTCAAGTAACTTATACTTGCAAATTCATCATTAGTTTTTTGTTCCTTCAGGTTTTCCTCTCTATAATACTGACCATACTTTTTTTCTTTAAGTTTTTCTAATGATTTTCTTTCTATTTGCTTGTCTATAAGCTGTTTTCTAGCTTTTTCAAGTTCGTTTGTTGACTTATCTAATTCTTCTGATAAATCCATTATAGAGTTATTTAGAGCTAACAAATAATTAATAGTTATCTTTTGATTTTGAATACTATCGTTATCTTTACTTATAGAATACTTATTATAATTACTTTCTAAGTTTTCCAAGTTATTCTCTATATCTATTTTTTTTTGTTGAATTTTAGCAAATTCCATTTTTATCTTTTCTTCATCTTTCATTTTTAAGTCTAAGACTTTCTGTAATCTAAACTTAAAGTTTTTATCCAACTTCATCACAACCTATTCAAATATTTTTTTAAATTGTTTATTCAAAGATTCTTTTCAGGTTACTTACAGTTTCATCAAAAGAACTCTTTTCATTTATTCCTTGTTTTAAAAAATTAATAATATGCTCATGATAGTAAATTGCCTCATCTATTTTTTTATTGGTACCTGAAGCATATGCACCTATATTTATCAAGTCTTCTGCTTCTCTATATTCAGATAGCATATCTCTTGCAAATGATGCTACTTTTATATCTTCTTTTGAAGCAATCTCATTCATAAGTCTACTTAAACTGTTCAAAACATCTATAGAAGGATAGTGATTCTTATTTGCCAAATCTCTAGATAAAACTATATGACCATCAAGTATCCCTCTTGTTGTATCTGCTATTGGCTCATTAAAATCATCTCCATCAACTAATACTGTATAAAATGCAGTGATAGAACCTTTATCTGATGTACCTGTTCTCTCCATAAGTTTTGGTAAAATAGCAAATACAGATGGTGTATACCCTTTTTGAGCTGGTGGCTCTCCTATTGCTATTCCTACTTCCCTTTGTGCCATAGCAAATCTAGTTACTGAGTCCATCATAAGTATTACTTTTTTTCCCTGGTCTCTAAAATACTCAGCTATTGCAGTAGCAGTAAGAGCACCTTTAAGTCTGACAAGAGGAGCTTTATCTGATGTCGCACATACAACAACAGATTTTTTCATCCCATCTTCTCCTAAATCTTTATCAATAAAATCTAGGACTTCTCTTCCTCTTTCTCCAACAAGGGCAATTACATTTACATCTGCTTTTGCATTTCTAGCAATCATACCTAGAGTTGTACTCTTACCTACTCCACTACCTGCAAATATTCCTATTCTCTGCCCTTCACCACAAGTAGTAAATGCATCTATTGCTCTTACACCAGTCTCCATTATATTTCGTATCTTTTTTCTCTTCATTGGGTCAGGAGGTTCATTATTCAAGTTATATCTATCTCCTAGAACAACTTCTGAATTATCTATAGGATTTCCAAGACCATCAAGTACTTTACCTAGTAAATTATCACTACACATAACACTTAGAGGTATACCCTTAGAAATAACTTTACAACCAGGTGATATTAATGTTAACTCTCCTAATGCCATTAAAATTACTTCTTTGTCTTTAAAGCCTACTACTTCACAATTAACTGGTTTGTTGACTTGATTGTATATAACACATAACTCTCCAACAAAAGCTTTTATCCCTTCAACTTCTACAGTAAGCCCTATTATCTTCTTAACTCTGCCTTCTGATATAGTAAGCTCTAAATTTTCTATTTTCTTATTTATTTTGTCAAAATCTATAGATATATCAGTTCTATACATACTTTATTCACCAAGCAATTCTTCTTTTAGTTTTTCCATAGCACAATCAACACCAACTATTATTCTCCCATTTTCCTTTTGTATAATAGCATTTCCTTTATCTATACTGTCATCTGCAATAACAAATACACTTGATTTTAATGATGTCTCTTCTTTGAATAGTTCAAACTCTTTCTCTATATTATCCTTATAGAAAGAATTACATCTTACTATGAATGAACTACTTCCTTCGTAATCTTGAATAATTTGCTTTAACAAGTCACTCATAGACTCTTCATCTTCAAAATGCTTTTTTAAAACAGAGCTAGCCATATTGATAGCAAGTCTTATAATTTCTTTGTTTTTTTCCTTTATGTACTCAGTCATTTTCTCATTAGCTTGTAATAGAATTAAATCTGCCTGATTTCTTATAAAATCTGCTTCATCTTTAGCTTTTTGGATATATTCATCGTAGGATTCCCTATATCCATCCTCATATCCATTTTTTTGACCTTGGCTATATCCTTTTTCATAAGCTTGTTTTTCTATATTTTGTGCATTTGTTTTTGCTTCTTCTAATATTTCATTCTTTTTTATCTCAGCAGACTCTATAGCTTCTTTTATTACTTCATCCCTAAATCTACAATCATTCTCTTCGTTTATATTTGTTTCTCCCAGTCTAGCTTTATCTATTATAGATAAATCTAGAATTCCTTTATATGATGCTTTTTCACTTTTAATAATTTTGTTATTCGACAAAGTCATCACCAAAATTCCTTACAATAGTTATAGCACCTTCTCTTTCAAGTTTTCTTACGCTATTTACTATTTTTTGCTGAGCACCTTCAACTTGTGCAACTTTTATTACACCAACCATCTCCATTTCTTCTTTAAGCGCTTCTGCTGCTCTAGAAGATTGATTTCTATATATAGCATCTGAAATTTCATCATCCACACCTTTTAAAGCATAAACTAAATCTTTCATAGTTACTTCTTTTAGTACTTTTTGTATGCTCATATCATCTAGTTTGACAATATCTTCAAATACAAATATATGAGATTTAATTTGGGCTGCTAAAGCTGGGTCTTTTTCTTCAACAGTATTCAAAATATTCTTTTCTGTTTTTCTATCAGAATTAAGTAATATTTGAACTAATGTAGCTATTCCACCATAATCTTTAAAATCATCACCACTTATTGAATGTAATTTATCTTCTAATGAACTTTCAATTACTTTTATAACTTCTGGAGATATTGAACCCATTGAACTTATTCTCATAGCTACCTCATTTTGTAAATTAAAATTTAAATGAGCTAAAATTTCTGCACCATCTTGTGGCTCCATATGTGCAAGTAAAATAGCTATAGTTTGTGCACTTTCATTTCTAAGTATTTCTAATATTTTCTTTGTATCCAATTTTATAATATGTTTAAAAGGCTTTGTACTTGTATCTATTGATATACCTTCAAGTAATTTATTTGCTTTAGAATTTCCCAAGGCATTACTTAGCAATTCTCTTGCATATTCCAGCCCACCTTCTATAACATAATCTTTTGCTTTATTTATTTCTACAAACTCTTTTAATATTTCTCTTCTTTCTTTTGAAGCTATTGAAGAAATATTTGCAATTTCCAAACCTATTTTTTGAACCTGTTTATCTGGAAGGCTTTTTATTATATCACTAGACACAGTTGGTCCTAATGTCATTAAAAGTACAGCAGCTTTTTTTAAACCCTCACCTTCTATTTTCTCACTCTTCTCATTTTCACTTATATCACTTAAGTCAAATGCACTAACATTCGTAATTTCTGTGGACACATTCTATCCCCCTTACTCATTTAACCAAGTCTTTATTATTTCTGTTACTTGGTCTGGTTTTTCTTCTGCATACATTTTAACAGCTTCTTCTAATGTCAATTCTGGGTCATCCCCTAATAGAGGATTATCTTTCTTATCAACAGTACTAGAATTAGCACTATAAACTTCATCCTCATAATCCATATCTTCTTGTTCACTTCTCTTCTTATATATTAAGTATCCAATAGCACCTACTGCAATAACTGCCACTACTCCAATAACTGCCTTTATTATATTAGTTTTGAAGCCTTCTTTTTTAATCTCTTCAAGTTCTTGTTTAGCTTCAGCCTTTCCTTTAGGGTCAAAGACCATTGAAACAACACTAAGAGTATCTCCCCTTGCTCCATCCATGCCTATAGCATTATTAACTATATCTTCCACATCAGCTTGAACTCCTTTAGCTATTTTTCCGTCTATAGCGACAGAAGCTGTCAATCTTCTAAGTTCTCCTGGTGCAATTATAGTATGAGTTTCAATCTTACCTGTCTCATATTCAAAACTCTCATCCAAACTATCTTCTGTGTTAGTGCCATTTTTATTTCCTTGATTATTCATATTAGCATCTACGCCTTGGACATTATTTGTGGCAGATTTAGATGAATTTTTTGACCTTGTTTCTTTTATTGCAACTTTATCAGGGTCAATTTTTATTTCAGTTTTTTCGGCTGTATCAAAACTTAAATCTGCATTTACTGTAGCTTTTACTTTTCCTGTACCAAATATTGGCTCTAGCATTTCCAAAATAGACTTTTCTAATTGTTTATTCAATGCTTGTTCAGATGCCTTATTTTTATCAACACTAATACCACCATTTATAGGTTGATTATTTTCATCAACTTCTTCATCATCTAAGATACCTTCTGATAATAGATTCATCTTATTATCAATAACTTGAACATTTTTCTCTGGTATATTTGTAACACTTCCTGATACAAGTGCCATAACAGATTTTATTTGATTTTTTTCTAAAGTTGTTCCTGGCTTTAACATTAAGTAAACTGCTGCACTTCCTGGAACTGCTTCTTTCTCAAACACTGAGGACTCTCCAAATGTTATATGTACTCTAGTATCTTCCACTTGTGGAAAACTCTTGATTGTTTTTTCTATCTCACCTTGTATGATTCGTTGCTTCTTAATTTGAAACTCCTCATCAGTAAGTCCTATAGACGAACTATCATCCATTAATGCAAATCCTTTAGAACCACCTGTAAGACTTGGAGCTAGCTCCAGCCTCAACTTATCGACTTCTGTTCTAGGAACATAAATTGTACTTCCCTTTACCTTAGTATCTATCTTTCTAGACTCTAATTCTGCTGATATATCTGCAGCATCTTGAACATCTAGTTCTGAAAATAAGACTGCATACTTATTTTTACTTGCAGATATTGCTGTAAATACTAGCGCTAAACATATAGCAACAATCCCTATACCTAATGCTATCTTAGTTCCTTTTTTTAAAGAACCTATTTTTGTCCTAGATTTAGCAACTTGCTCCTTAATCTTATTTTTAAAACTGGCTATCATTGATTATTACTCCTGTTCAAAAGGCTAAATTTGTACTTTATTCATTTCTTGATATGCATCATGAATCTTGTTTCTAACTTCTATCAGATATTGCATAGATAGTTGTGCTTCTTGACCTTTTAACATAACTTCATGCATAGAAACATCTTCGCCTTTTATAAATTTTTCTTTCATATTATCCGCTGTCACTTGTTGAAAATTAACTTTGTCTATAGTATCTATTATTACATCTTCGAAATTCTTTTTTTCTTCTTTATTATTAAGGTTTAATGGTTTTGTTTCTCCAATCAAATTATCTAACTTTGCACCTTGCATTAAATTGTTGATTTGTGTAATTGGCATAATTTATCCCTACTTTCCTATTTCCAAAGCTTTCGATATCATAGATTTCTGAGCATTCAGTGTGTCTACGTTAGAATCATATGCTCTTGAAGCTGTTATTAAATCTGTCATTTCAACCAATATATTTACATTTGGATATTCTACATATCCATTTGGTTTCGCATCTGGATGAGATGGGTCATATACTTCTTTAAGAGGTGATTTGTCATCTTCAACAGATGTGACTTTTACTCCTAACATACCTAATTTATTATCATAGTTTTCTTCAAAGGAAACAATTTTTCTCCTATATGCTTCTCCATTTGGACCTCTTGTAGCATTTATATTAGCTACATTTGATGATATGATATCCATTTTCAAACTTTCTGCTGTTAATCCACTAGCAGATATCTCCATTCCACTGAACACACTCATCTTCTAGTTACCTCCCAGTTATTATTGATTTAGTCATTGCAATTTTGCCATTTGCAAAACCTATTAAAGCATTATATTGCAACGTTGTCATTGCTTGCTTTACTTTTTCTTCTTCTATATCCACATTATTGCCATCTACTCTTAAACCTTTTGAATTGTCTGTTTTTTCTTCTATTTTTGGCATGGCATCATTTAATGTTTCTTCAAAAGTTACATAATGTTTTTTGTAACCTTCAGTATTTATATTTGCTATATTATTTGCTATTGTTTGACTTCTTAGATTAGTTGCATCTAGTCCCATTTTTATAATGTCATATGTATTCATACTCACCCCTCCTCAAAATATATTTATTTGCTATATTTAATGATTAAAAAAATGAAGTTGCTATATTACAAAAAATGACTTCTTTGTTCATTTAAATCTATTACAATTCTATTACATTAATATAATAATGTATCATTTTAGTAAGAAATCTAATTTAAGTTCAATTAACTCCAATGAAAATAAAAAAAAATTTTAATATGTATTTAATTTTTTCTTCATAAAGTTACCTTTTTTTGTAAAATAGCAACTTTTTCAGACAGTTTTTCTTTATTTTTTGTTATAATTGGTAAAATATGTTATTATATGTACTTTCTACTGTAATAAAGTAATTTTTCCATAATAAAATGACCGCCAAAAAAGCAGTCACTTCGACTAATCCTAAGTATACAAATATACTTAGGACTCTTTTTGGCAACTGGCTAGCATAGTTTGTATATACAAACCTTAGCCCCTATAGCTTTGCGTCACTAAATTTCTCTAGTTTTGCCTATTTAGTTTTAATTTAAGTATACAATAAATAACAATTTTTTTAAACATTTTTTACTTATATTTTTAATATTTCAATTAATATTCGATATTTATAGCTAAATATCTAGTATAAATTAAAAACTTGTTATTATAAAAAATAAAAACAGCTTAAAATACTTATTCTAAGCTGTTTTTATTTTTTATATAAATGTCTATAATGTAATCAAGTTAGATTCTTCTTTATCCCATTCAGGAGAGAATTTATTTCCTATTTGTATAAAAGAAGACCTTTTATTCCAATTAGCAAATGAAGATTGATAACATACCTTACATGAATCATTCATATTTATACTATTAATATTTCTTCTGCAGTCTTTATATTCCAAAGAATTCCACATTTCTTCAAAAGTTTTATATCTGTCAATATGAAACAACTTTATAGGTGTAGACATACATGAACGTACAAATCCATCTGAACCTAAGAAAAAGTCTCTCCATGTTGTAAAACAATCCTTATGTAGTTTTTCACATGCACTATCTTCACCTTGTATATGAGGTAACTTAAGAATAATATTTAACTCATCTGCTAAAACCTCTGCTTCTTCAAATACCTTTTTAACCTCATCTTGGCAATCATATAAACTCTCATCATGCATATTTTCATCAAACACAGTTAGATATACCACCTTAAGCTCTTGTAAACCTACCCTTTTAGCTAATTCAACCATTTTGGGTATCTCATACAAATTAGACTTCATTGCTGTAAAAACAAAATTCATATGTGGCCAATTTATCCCTCTTTTAATCTTCTCATCTGCTATATGTTTAATATTTTTTATTATATGATTAAAATCAGCCCCTGATCTTATATTGTCATTAATCTCTTTAGACGCCCCATCTAGACTTATAGCTATAATGTCAGTTTCTGTATTGAAGATATCATCAAATAGTTTATCCAATTTCATACCATTCGTACAAAAATATTTTCTAAGACCATTTTTCTTTGCCCAATATAAGAAATCAACGAAATTTGGATGTACTGTTGGTTCTCCCCATCCCATTAAAGTTACTTCCTCTACTTCATTTAATATATTCTCAAATTTTTCAGTCCATTTAAAATCAAAAACTGTTGCTTTGAACTCTGCTGAATTTCTTCCACACATAATACAATTTAAATTACAAGCATTTGTAAGTTCAAATACTAACCTTCTAGGTTTAGCTTCTAGATTGATAGCCTGATTATATGCCTCGCTTTCATTCAAATTGCTATTCTTTTTCTGTAACTCTGTTAAAGAGTTTGTTTGTTTTAAATCAATTGTTTTAGCTCTCAATATACTCATATTGATATACCTCTTATTTCTATGTATTTTACCATATCTTCCAAAAAGCTTTATTTTCTTTCCAAAGAGAATTAAGATTGTTCATATCTCTTTCATTATCCATACATGCCCACAGACCTTCATGCTTGTAAACTGCTATTTCTCCATTTTTAGCTAGATTTTCAAATAATCCATACTCCAAATCACACTCATCATTTTCTGTAAGATATTTTAATAGTTCTTTATTAAATACCATATATCCACCATTTATTAATCCCTTTGATGTTTGTGATTTTTCTTCAAATGATTTAAGTACATCTCCCTCTGCGATAAGTTCACCAAATCTAGCAGGAGGTCTTACTCCAGATATTGTAAGCAACTTTCCAACTTTATTATGAAAATGTATTAATTTATTTATATTTATATTTGCTAGCCCATCTCCATATGTTAATAAATTTATATCTTCTTCAAGATATCTCTCTATTTTCTTTAATCGTGCTCCTTTTTGAGATTCTATACCTGTATCAACTAATGTTACTTTCCATTCACTTTCATCATGATTATTATGAAATTCTATTGAATTACTTCCTATATTAATTGTAAAATCATTATTTCTACTATCATAATGTAAAAAATAATCTTTTATAACATTTGCTTTGTAGCCAAGACATATGATAAATTCTTTTACTCCATAATACGAATATATTTTCATTATATGCCATAATATCGGCTTCCCTCCTATTTCAACCATAGGTTTGGGAACTATACTAGTAATATCTCCAAGTCTACTACCATATCCTCCTGCTAAAATAACTACTTTCATATTAAAATGCCTCACTTAATTATAATATATAAAAATTTAAGAATAGAATTTTTTATTACAGATATATATCATAGATAAATAGAATTTCTCTAGGATAATGTTAAAACTTATATTTTTGTTCTCCATTTATTAGACTTACTTTAATCTTATGTTTATCTAATAAAGTCTTTATTTCATCCTCATAATTCCAATTCATTACTATAATCTTATCTATCTTTCTCATACATATATCTTTAAAAGAAACTATTTCATGTCCAGTTCCTGGTATAAATTTATGTTGCTTATTTTCATTTATATCAATAACACAATCAATAAATTTATGTTGTGGATCTATGTTATTCAAAAATGTAACTCCCTTAGCTCCCGCGCCCCATATTGCTACCTTACTTTTTTCTGATTCTAAGTAATGTTTCCATCTCTCCGCCTGTATTCTTATATTTTCAGCATAATCAATAGCTATATTTAAAATATCATTTTTTATATTCTCGCCTCTTACCTTGCATATAGCATATAAGTATTGTCCTTCAAAGGTATAGTTTATCTCTAATATATCAAATCCACATTCCTGTAATAACAAATTTAGGGATTTTTTATTAAAATATGAACAATGCTCATAAAAAAAGTCATACAGTATATTATTTCTTAGTATCCACTCTACACATGGTGTTTCAATATAAACTATAGAGTTTGGAGAGTTTACTAGCGCTTTCTTGATTGATTTCATTATATCTTTAGGGTTTTGTATATGCTCTATGACATGTCTGATAAAAACACAATCTGCAGATATATATGTGCATGTATCATCATAATATTTTTTTTCAAACATTAAGTTCCCATCTAACATGACAGTTTCTCCTACATAACTTGGGTCAAATCCATAGCCTTTTCCTTTAGATATTTCTATAAAAGTTTTGAGAAATTCTCCTTTTCCACATCCAACTTCTATAGCTACTTTTTCACTTAAATTATATTCTTTAATTAGATATGATATTATTTCATTAATATGACTTTGAAATCTAAATGAATTATACTGTGTATTATCATAAAAATCATCATATTGTACTTTATTTGAATCAAAACTAGTATTAAAAATAAACTCACAATAACTACATAAACCTAGTATTAAATCACCTGTTATATCATTTATAGCAATGTCTCTATTGTCAAATATAAAATTTTGATGTATAGGAACATTTTTTCTACTAAGAAAAATATTAATATTTTCTGAACCACATATAGGACATCTCATAAAAATTTACCCCACTAAAATTTTGTATACTATCTAGATTATTATACTTATTTATGATTATCTTCCATATTCATTTAAAACCACATTATTTATTAATTAGATAACGTAATATATTCAGCAAATGTTGGAAGTTTATTATCTTTACTAGATATAATTGGATTAATTTTATTCCAATTTATATTCATAGAATCCCATTTTATTCCACCTTCATTATTTGGAGAATATGGAGATGATAATTTATAAATAACCATTGTATTCTCTTCTAGAACTTGATATCCATGAGCAAACCCATTTGGTATATATGCTATGTTTCTTTTTCTAGAATCTATATTAAAACAAACATGTTCACCATAAGTAGGAGAATCCTTTCTGATATCAACCGCCACATCTAGAATACTCCCTGAAACACAATAGATAATTTTGCTTTGTGCGAAAGGTTCTTTCTGAAAGTGTAAGCCTCTTATAGTTCCTTTCTTCGATGTTACAAATAAATCTTCATTGAAAAATTCCTCTATACCTAAGTTCTTAAAAGTTGGATAATGATATGGCTTTATTGTTATTCCTCTACTATCTTCAAATATATTTGGTATTATTTCAACACAATCCTTTAGTTTAGTCTTTATGATGTTATACATAATTAACCCTCCTAATAATCAGTTCTTTCTATCTCTAACATACATTTTATTCCTTCATACAAACCTATTATATCTTCATTTTCTAAAATATTTTCATTATTAATATGAACTTTCATTATCTCTCGTTTTCTATATGGTCTTTTTCCCCAATTTATATCTAATTTTTTGCCTACAACACACTGAAATATGTCCACAACTTCTTTCAATGAATATATTTCTTTTGGTAGTGCAAAAAAAGTTTTACATTCTTTGGGACTCATATTTTGTATTTTTTCCATTGCAATTAAGTATGCTTTTATAACATCTTCTATGTGAAGCAAACCCAATTCTTGCTCTCCACTAGACATATCTAATGTTTTGTTATTGAAGTATATATCCTTTAGTAAATTCATAATTTTAGGTCTTGGGTCAAAAGGCCCATATGTATCAATCAATTTTATTGTTATAATACTCATGTTTGTTGCCTCAGCATAATACTTACATATGTCTTGAAAGGCTTCTTTAGTTGCTGCATATAGATTTACAGGATTATAATTTTCACCATTATAATTTTGCCAGTGTGTCCCTGTATTTATAAAATATCTCACATTTGCCTTCGAAGCTACATCTAATACTTGAGTGGCAAATAGAATATTACTATTTATAATTTCATCTAATTGTGAAAGTAAGTGATCTCCTAAGAATAATGATGCTAAATGTATAACTATATCTGGATTTATACTATTTATAATTTCAGATAAATTAGATATCTCTCCATTAAATCTATATATATTTATATAATCTTTAAATTCATTTATTAAATTTAGATTAGAATCTGCTCTTACTATAACATGGACATCATATCCTAATTTATATAGTTTTTTTGCTAGACAAGATCCAATATATCCACTACCACCTGTCAAAAAAATTTTGTTCAATCCATTAATCATAACTAACTATATCCTTTTTCAAATTTATTAATATCAATAATAAGTTAAATAAGTATAAATTTTCATCTAATATTATATTATTTAGATACCTTTTTTATCTTCAATATATATTCGCTAATATATAGTCTCTCTCTTTGTTCTGCTGAGATATTACTGTCATCTAGTAATTCTTTAACTTTTTCTTCTATATCATTATTAAAATTATACGAGTTAAAGTTTATGCTTTCTATATACAGACCACAATTATTTAGCTCATTATTAAATATCTCTATATTAACATTTTTCGAATCCTCATTCCATGAGTTAGAAATAACATTTTTTATTCTTAAAAATTCAGTTATATCAGAATTATTTTTTAACTTCAGTATAATCTTCCCTTCGTCATTTAATACTTCATATAGGTTATTAAGCAAGTCATACATATCTTTATATGAGTTTAATATTTTTCCGACTACAATATAATCAAAATTCTTACTTCTATAATGTTTATGAAAATATTCTATGCGGTCAACAACCACATTTTCACATATAGTTTTTAAGTCTAACCAATATTTCGCCTCTTCTGAAAAAGCTGCCAGATTTACATTAGAAGCTCCTTTTTCCAATAATTTATTCTTTATTTGCAATATAGTTACACCACAGCTTGTGTCAATCCCTAAAACACTATATTCTCTATTAAATATTGTATCTGCTTTAACCATTGAAACCATTGTATAATCAAAACTAATAGCATCCACTATATCAATGTGATACTTCTCCTTAAAAAACTTTGGACCTTTTATTCTAGAGATACTATCAAAATTACTACCCTTATCTACTTTTTCCCCAATATTACATACAAATGTATCTGTGCAAGCAATTACTTTATAACCACCTCTTCTTGCTCTAAATGAAATATCAACATCTGATGTGTGGTGTACATATCCATAATCATATATACCAATAACATCTATACATTCTCTTTTGAATAATGTTGCTACTGTATATAAATCAAATATTTCATACCATTTTCTAGGATTAGAAATATTATATAACTCTGCTTTACTTTGCATATCATCCAGATCTTTATACTCTACTTCCATTTTATATTCTAAAGGCGCATGATTACAAGCAGGATGAACTATTCCTATTTTAGAATCAGATTCTGCACATTTTATCATATTTGAAAGCCAATTTGTTGTTACAACTACATCATTACATACAAAAACAATATATCTTCCACTCATTTCTCTAAATGCTGTTGAGAAAGAATATCCAACTCCAAAATTCTTAATGACCTTAATTATTTTTTTTCTAGAATAATTTATTGACTTAAAATATTCATATGTACCATCACTAGAGCCATTATCAAACAATATTAGTTCATAATCTATGTCATTAGTATATTTCAAAATACTTTCAACACATCTTTTAGTATATTTTTCTAGATTATTATATCCCAATACCCATATACTTACTAATGGGTTATCTCCTTCCTTTAATTTATTTATATTTTCTCTAACTTCATACATATTATCAAAATCTTCTAATTTCTTTGGCAGTTTTTTATGAAAATTATTATCCAAGATTACTTTTCCATATTTATCTTCAATAAATATATTATCTTTCTTATAGATTTCTTCAAATTCTATATTTATGGAATTATATACTTCAGTTATTAAATCTTTTATATGTAACTTTTCATTTCTATCAATAATATCCAAAAGATGATTGTACTCATCAATTGATTTATCCCAATCGTGATTTTTATAGTATGCATGTGCTAAATTATAATATATATCTATATTATCTTCTTTTAGCATTGATTTTGCATATTCTAATAAATTTATAGCTATATCATATTCATTCATTTGCATAGCTAGTATAGACTTCATATTAATAAATTCTATATTGTTACAAAATCTGTCGTTATAATAATATAGCGAATCTAATGCTTCTTCCAGTGAATTATTTTTTATTAATTCCTCTATACGACTTAGTACATCTACATCACTCTTAAAATATTTTATCAATGTATCTCTAATATCAATCATAAAATTTTTCATATTTATTCTTGATTTATTTATAATATTTATTGTTAATTCATTTTCTTCATACTCATATGTAAAATTATTAATTTTATCTTTCAAAGTACTATTATAATCATAAATTTGAAGACTTCGATCAAATATAGATACAATTCTCGCTTTTTTTATTTCTAATTCTGAAATTAGTCGTTTTGATAACTCCCTTAAATGTTCTTCTTCTATTATAAAAAAAATATCTGCAAACCCAATAATATTTATTATGTTTTTATATTCTGCAATTAAATCAACTTTGTTATTTAATAAATAATACTCATCTTCTGAAAATTCTTCTTTAAAACTCGAACTCTTATTATCGCAAACTTGTAAAATACGAATATTGTTACCACTTGTTTTTAAATCTCTATTAATTTGTTTTACAATATCATTAAAAATATCATTTTTAGATAATTCTCCTATTACTATATCTACAACCATATGGTTTAATTCTCCTAACATTATAATTTAATCAAATATTTTTATTCTATCTTCTAAATTAAAGATATATTTATAGAAGTTCTATTTAAAGTAATGTCTCCAAGGAATGATAAAGTAGTAATCTATACCAATTGTAAAGTATGTTTTTATCTTCCTTTATCATATGCTCATATTTATTAGTCATTATTACAAATGCCTGTATGGCTTTTTGAGGTTGTTTTGAAATGCTATCACTTTGGACATATGTTTTAACTAGAACTTTATCCACAAATGACACTTTGTAATTTATAGCCATCCTTATTATTAAATCCCAATCTTGAAATCTAGGTAAATGTTCATCAAATTTTTGTTTTTCAAAACACTCTCTTCTTCCAAACATAGTAGATGTACCAATAAAATTACCACACATAAGTTCATATAATATTATTTCTTTATTTATATTTCTTCCAGGAAATACACCTGATAATTCATTATTATCAATATAAGAAGAACATCCTATTATATCCACACCTATATTTTCTAGATACTTAATTTGTGTTTCAAGCTTATCTGGCATCCATTCATCATCACTATCCTGAAATGCAATATATTCGCCCATACTATTTAAAATACCTGTGTTCCTAGCTACATTGGCACCTAAATTTTCATTATGTTTTATGTATCTTATCCTTTTATCATCTATATATTCTATTATTTTTTGTGTATTGTCAGAAGAATTATCATCGACTATAATCACTTCTATATTTTTATATGTCTGATTCAAAACACTATTTACAGAACGATAAATTGTTTGTTCTCTATTATAGGTTGGTATTATCACTGAAATTAATGAGTTATAATCCTGTTCACCTTTAACAAAAATATCATCATAATTATTATTTTTTTCTAATAATAAGTTTATTTTATTTATTAATTTATCCTTTTCTCTATTACTTGAAATATGTATTATTTTTCCATATATTTTTATAGCATCATCAATTCTATTAACTTGTTCATATGCATAGGCTAAGTTATAGTATATATCTAAACTTATTTCATCAGAGATGTGTAATGAATATTCTAAATTGCTTATTGCTATATCGTAATCTTTCATATTAATAGCTAAAATTGATTTTAAATTTATAAATTCTACATCATTTTTAAATCTATCATCATAATATTGAACAATTTCAAGTGCATATTCTATATTATCCTCATGTAATAAGTTTTTTATTTTCTTAATTATCACATCTTTTTTATCAGAGAATTTTAAAACAATACTTTCAAACCTATCAACAACATTTTTTACTTTAAACTTATTAACTGAATTTATACATACATTCTTTGAAGGTATCTTTATTCTTCCTTGTTGTAAGTCATTCAATATACTATATAGTTCGCTATAATTATTTTTATCAAACAACCATCCATTAATTCCATTTTTAATTATATCTTTTGGACCATCACATTTACTAGAAATTACAGGGATGCCTCTTCCCAATGCCTCTACTAAAACTAAACCAAACCCTTCTTCATCTGATGTTAAAACCAAAGCTGTCACTGATTCTATATAATCCCAGGGCTTATCTAGCCATCCATACCATTCTATGCAATCATCTATATTTAAATCTTTAGATAAGTTTTTTAATTTCTTTTCATCTGGACCATTTCCTATGATTCTCATCATCCATGGCTTATCTAACAATGAGAGAGCTTTAAACAATATATCTATTCTTTTTTGATTATTTTCAAGCCTGCCTATATACACTAATTCTAATTTTTCTTTATTTGAACTAATTATATCAAAAGAATCTATATCAACAGGATTTCCTACATAATATACTTGACCTTTAACATAAGACTTTATTTTTTCTTCTATGTGTTCAGAAATTGCCAAATGAGCATTACTATAATTAAGATTTTCTCCTCCACCATAATATTCTGGTGCACCATGAATCCAAGATATAATAGATGGTTTGCTATCTCCTAAATGCATTACTGCTATATTGCTTATTAAGCTTAATATTGGAGCATGAGTTGCAATTATAATATCAGGGATTCCAATAGTATCAATTATACGTCTATATCCTAATGCTAAACTAAATTCATCATCCTCTTCTATATTACTATTGATACCATAAATATACATTTCTGGTATAGTATTTTTCCATTCTATATATTTGGGTTCATAAGCTTGAAACACTCTCACTCTATACCCCTTATTTATTAACTCATTGCTGATAGATGTTATAACCTCTTCCAATCCACCTCTACCATTCGCATAAGCTAAAACTATATCTATAATCATATTTCAGTACTCCTTATCAAGTTAATTATAAGTCAAATGTTTCTTCCATTTTATCCAAAATAATATTTGTAGAATAGCAATGAACTGATTGTCTAGCATTCTTTTGCATTTCACATAATTCATAATAGGATAAATTTAATAATTGTGTAATTTCTTCATAAAATGACTCTGAATTACACACCTTTGCTAAATATCCATTGTATCCATATTTTATAATTTCCTCTATTCCCCCACATTCAGTGGCCACAACTGGTATACCTCTACTTAATGCTTCTAAAATAACCATCGGAAATGCCTCATGTTCTGAACTAAGTAATAATGCTTTTTTATAATTTATATGTTTCCATGGATTTCTTACATATCCTTTCATCTTAACTTTATCATTAAGGTCTAATTCATTTATTATACATTCTATATATTTTTTATCTGGTCCATCTCCATAAATATCTAAAGTCCATTCAGTATCTAATTTAGAAAGAGAGGTAAATAGTATATCAAATCTCTTTGTATAATTTTCTAACCTTCCAATATAAACAAAATTATTTTCAAGTGATATATCAAGCATATCTACATTTATATCTATAGGATTTGGAATAGAATAAATATATTTCTTATTAATTAATCTCTCTAGTTCATATGTTAAGTTAGTAGAAATAGACCAATGTATATCTGCATGCTTTAAATACTTAGATGAATTTCCGAATAATTCCAAGGAGCTATGCATCCAAGAAATTACTTTTACATCTTCATACCCAACAACCAATCTAGAATATAAAACAGTTATTGGCATGTGAGTTCCTATTATTATATCTGGCTTACCTAAATCTATTAAAATTCTGTTTATTCCTTTTACTTTTGATAATATTGAATCAAGATCATTTCTATTCTTACAGTCTTCATAATTATTATAATAATAGACATTATGTAGATTAAGTTCCCATATATCATCATCACTTTTATTTGGTAGCAAAACTACTACAATATATCCCCTTTTCTCTAATTCATTCACAACTTTAGTTACTACTGTCTCGACTCCTCCTTGGCCACTCAAGTGTTCAAGAACAAAAAATATTTTTTTTATCTTAGACAAACTATACATATTTCCTCCAAATACACTAAAATATATACTTTAATTTTTGCATATATTAATTTATAATTAACATTATTAAAGTGAGAAAATGCAATTACCTTTTTAATACTTATAATGTAACTATTAGTTTTCATAACTACTCACTTCTTTTAAATACTTTATATTATACATAATATCATCATTACTTATATCCAATGAAAGTGCTTTTTTTAAATAAAATTCTGCCTCTGAATACTCTCCAGACATTATATGTATTATTCCTTTTATATTCAATATTTCAGAATCCTCTCTAAATGACTGCAAATAATTGTCAATTAAATCTCTTGCTTCAATTAAATTTCCTTTTTCTATAACTTGCTTTATACTATTTATAAAATCTACTTTTAGTACATTAAGTTCTATATTTTGATTTAATTCATATTCAAAATCTTTTATTATAAGTTTTATAATTCTATGGTAATATGGATATTCATTCAATAATTCTTTTAATTTTCTTAAATAAATTATTTTATCACTATCCTTATAGTCTATAATACTATTAAATTCTATAACAAATTTGTCCATTTCATTAGATAGATATGTTAATAAATCTGCATAATCCAAATTTGCATATATATATTTTATATATATACTAGAATACATAATATAGATATAAAACAACTCTTTATATTTATCATCAGTTAAAATGTTATTTTCCAAAATTATTTTAGTAAATACTCTGTATACTTTTACTTCATCTATCTCAAAAGTATTCTTTTGTCTTAAAATATACTTATATAATTTCAAGCTAAATTCTTTATCATTCATAACGCAATATCTTACATATCTCTCAACCCATCTGTAATCCATATTCAAGAATATATCCAATAAATCTATATTATTTAAACATGCAATATTTACAATAGGTGCATATATATCATTTTTTCCTTTTTCTAAAATATATTTACATTCATCTAAAGATATTTGATTTAATAATCTTATATTATTAAATCTTCCATATGTCCCTTCTATGGAACCTAGTATTTTATAAATATCACTTTTTTCATTTTCTCTTACATTCTTCAAAAAAATTTCTAAACTATTATAAAAGCTATTTTTTTCAATTACTGATTTTTTTAACTTATCATAATACTTATTTATCAAATTAAATTTATTTAATTTATAAAGTGACATAAACAAGCTAAAATAGATGTCTTTTCTTTTTTCTTCATCTATAATATTTTCAAACTCTTTTATCACTAAATCATATTTTTCAAGATTATAATAGATTTTTATTAGAGTTATAGTTGCATTATCTTTCAGACTTACAGTATCTGTATCTGAAAATAGACTATTAGATTGAGTACTCATTTCATAATTGTCAACTAAGTAGATATATCTTTTATATGAATCTAGAGCATACTCATACTTACCTAAGCCAACTTGGGCTTGAGCTAAGTAGTAATATATATCTATATTATTTAAATCTTTCTCTATATATTTTAAACATAATTTTTCACATTTTTTATTTTTTCCCAAAAATAAATATACTTTTGCTAAATTAGATGTTAAATAGCCTGGCATTAATCCTATATTCTTATACGAAACTACACTTTTTTCTAAATAAAATAATGCATCTTGATAATTTTCTAATATAATAAAATTCTTGCCAAGTTGATAATTTGTATATGGATTTTCATTATTTTCGCTTAACTGTTGAAATAGAAGTTTTTCATTTCTTTTAACTTTGTTTAATCTGACTTCTTCATCTTCAAACATATACCCATAATGATCAAATTGAGCTACATTATGAAATACAGGTTCTTTATATAATGGCTGCTCATGAACTTTGCCAATAAATTTAAAATCATTATTTTTAAATAACCTTAATACAGATCCATATCCGTAAGAATCTTTTTCCATAGAATATATATTTTTTAATTGTATTGATGCTGAATTAAAAGTTTTATGTAAATCACTATCAAAAAAATCAATTAGTTTTGTACAATCTGTTAGTATCTCATCAGCATCTAATACAAAAACCCAATCCCCTTTAGAATATAATATAGACTTATTCCTCATACTAGAAAAATCATCATCCCATTTGTGAAAATAAACATTTTTAGTATAATTTCTTGCTATATTGATAGTATTATCAGTTGATCCAGTATCTATTATTATAAGTTCACTATCTATTGAATCCATTAGTATTTTTAGAGAGTCTAACATCTTTGTTAATATCTTTTCTTCATTTTTGACAATCATTACTATACTCAACAACATAATTATCTTCCTTTCAGTATACCTTTATCATAAAATTATAAAAAGCAAAGCACTGCTTTGCTCTTTATAATTTATAATTAAAATATTTATAAACTTTATCCTAATAATTGTAATACTCCTTGTGGTTGCTGATTGGCTTGAGCAAGCATCGATTGTGACGCTTGTACTAATATGTTCATTTTAGATAATGTAACCATTTCTGAAGCAACATCTGTATCTCTTATTCTTGATTCTGCTGCTGTAACATTTTCTATAGTATTATTTAAATTGTTTTGAGTTGATTCTAATCTATTTTGTTGTGCTCCTAGCTTTGCTCTTGATGTATTTACTTCTTTTAATGCTACATCTAAACTAGATGCCATTTGTTTAGCTGCATCTGTTCCTGATGAACCAGCAGTCTTCATATTGCCAATTGTTGTACTTGTTATATTTGCCTTACTCATTACATTAGAAGTGTTAACCAACTCTACAGTTATTTCATTGTTATTATTACTTGTTCCAGATACATTTGTTCCATAATTAGCTCCAACTTGTAATCTTACATTTGAAGAACTTCCATCTAATAATTTCTTTCCATTAAATTCAGTTGAACTTGAAATTCTTTCAATTTCATCTTTTAATTGAGATAATTCATCTGCTATCTTTTGTCTTTCTTCATCAGTGTTAGTTTCATTTGCAGATTGTATTGATAAAGTTCTCATTCTTTGTAATATATTTCCAGTTTCTTCTAATGCACCTTCTGCTGTTTGTACAACAGATATACCATCTTGAACGTTTCTTCCTGCTTGGTCTAAACCTTTAATTTGAGCTCTCATTTTTTCAGATATTGCAAGACCAGCAGCATCATCAGCAGCTCTTTTTATTCTAACCCCAGAAGATAACTTCTCCATAGACTTACTTTGGGAACTTACGTTTCTTCCCATTTGATTGTTTGCTATTAAAGCACTTACATTTGTATTAACTCTCATTAATTTACCCTCCTTAGTATAATTGACATCCTTGTCATTTCTACTTTCAATTTTTAATTAATCTTTCACATATGTAATCGGACAAGTTAATTAATAACTTTATACTTTTTTATTAAAAATATTTATTTTTTCTCTATTTAGCTTAGAATACATTGTGTTTACTTGCTTTGTTAACTTATATTCATGTAGCTCTTTTTTAACTTCTAATAAATTTCTTTGTAAAGTATTTTGTATTTTGCTATCAATATCAATTAGCTTCATATCGCTGTAAATACTTATGAATTTTTCTTTATCATTTTTATCCACACTATTTATAATTTTTTGTCTATCATCTAACTTATTGCTTATGTATTGATACTCTTCTTTATCAATAAGGTTTATAATCTGTAAAGATATCTCTTTGTATAAATCCAGTTTATCTTCTAGTATTCCCATTATTAATTACCTTGTGAAAAATAGTTCATTTGAGAACTATATTGATTTAACAAAGATTCTAAAGCTGAATATTTTGCATAAAGTCTTTTCTCTTTATCATTCATTTTTTCAACCAATCTATTTATATTTTTTTCTTGCTCCGCAATCTGCTTAGAATATATATTTTCGCTGGCAGAAGCTGTTTTTTCTATACCAGCCTTCTCTGCAAATTTAGAACCTGAGCTTCCTGAATATTCATATATTATATCTTTTAACTTTTCAAACATACCTTTATCATCACTATTTGAAGAATATCCAGCTAAAATTTTATATACTTTATCACTATCTTCTATAATAGCTTTTGAAAAAACATCTTCCTTAAATGCTATTTGTCCTTTTTTATTATAATTCTCAGATTCATTAATACCTATCTTTCTTAAAGCATCAATATATTTTGCATCTCCAAAAAACATAGATTGAATATCTTCCACAAACGCTCTTAATTCATCATCATTTCTAAGTATACCTTCTTTGGCTTTTTTGTCCCATTTTTCTATTTCCTCAGTTGTCATGTCTTCTTTTTGAGCTTCTGTAAGAGGAGGATAATCTTTTGACTTTTTAGTTGTTACTAATCCATATACTTTATCCATCAATTTATTGTAATCCTCTACAAATGCTTTCATATTTTTAGTTGCTTCTTCGGTATCAGTCACAGAAACTAATTTAGATGTTCCTTTTGAATTCACATTGTAGGAAATATTATCTATTGCAAATGAATTTGATTCCTTATTTATATGTACTATTCTCCCATTTTCATCAGTTATATCAGCTTCTAAATTTTTCCCCTGTGTTGATGCAACTTTATTACCAGCAGAATCAGTTGTAAATGTAATGCTATTATCATTAGCTATTTGTTGAGCTAAATTATCATTCCCACTTACTTTTAAATTAAGTTCTGATGATGTCCCAGTTTGTTTTCTAGAAATCATTAATTCACCTGTCAATTCACTATATGAAGCTCTTATATCCTTATCTTCACAAAGAGCATTTATTTTACTAACAATAGTACTTGTAGTATCCTGCTCAGAAATAGGTATATTTACATCTCCAATAGTTAATGAACTTGCCCCACTAGCATTTGGAGGAAACTGTTTAACAATAGGAGTACTTGCATTTAATTTAATTGTCACCTTTGCTGGTTCTGCCATTTGTGATACAGCAAACTGATAATTTATTTTATTTGCACCAGCTGACCCACTTGCAACTATAACACTCTCATCAGAACTTTTTATACTTAGAGATGAATATGCATTTTTACTTATTATATTACTTTTAGAATCGAGCCCAAAATACTTATCATACATATCTTTTGATTCTTTGATAATATCTCTGTATATTTCTTGCTTCCATTTTACTATTTGTTGAGCTTGCTTAGCTTTGTCGACCTTTTCTTTGTCTTTGGTCATACTTGCTTCTATTATCCCTTCCATATCAAAATTTCCTGAAAGACCTGTAACTCTTATAGGACTTATATTTGACATACTCATTCCTCCTGTCTGTTATTTCTTGATTTATTATTAACCTCATACCACACATCTCTAATCTGCTGTATTATTGGTAATATTTCATCTATTATTTTTATATCATTTGTTATATTTGCTTTTGATAATTCATGTCTTATAAAATCATAAACATTATACATATCTTTTGCCCATTGGCCTACATTTTGATCTAATGTGACCATCAATTCAGCAAATATATTTTGTACTCTTATAAGCTCTTTATTTGATTTTTGCATATCTTTATCTATTATTGCCTTTTTTGATATTTTTGTAGATTCTATAGCTCCGTCTAAAAGCACTAATAATAGCTCTTCTTGAGAAAGTTTATTTAATTCGTCTAAATTTAATTTCATTGCTTATCCTCTATTTCTTTCTTCTTT
The DNA here is from genome assembly GCF_045898275.1 of Clostridioides sp. GD02404. NCBI lineage: Bacteria > Bacillati > Bacillota > Clostridia > Peptostreptococcales > Peptostreptococcaceae > Clostridioides > Clostridioides sp. GD02404. The sequence goes on along the minus strand of NZ_JBJOCA010000028.1, from coordinate 18,974 downwards.
ACTTTTTTTATCAGCTTCATGCCATGTATCTTTAATTTGCTCTATTACAGGAAGTACATTATCTATTATTTGAACATCTTTTCTTATATTCGCTCTTGATAACTCATATCTCACAAAATCATAAACTCTATACATATCTTTTGCCCATTGACCTGCATTTTGATTTAATGTTACCATCAATTCTGTAAATATATCTTGTACCCTTACAAGTTCTTTATGTGCTCTTTGCATATTCTTTTCCACAATAGATATCCTTGCTATCTTTGTATATTTTACTGCTCCATCTACGAGCATCAATAACAATTGTTCTTTTGATGCCATAAATACTGAATTTTGCTTATAATAATTATAAGGATTTTCTCCATACATAAATTGCGTCCTCCAAATATTTTTATTTTAAATTATTCAAAATCTCTATATTTTTCTTTGTAGCTTTTATATTTTCATCTTTTATCTTTTCATAAATTTCTTTTCTTAATATTCCCACATTATCTGGTGCTGATATAGCCAATTTAATATTTTTCCCATCAACACCTACTACCTTTACCTCAATATTATCTCCTACAAGTATTGCCTCTCCTTTTTTTCTAGAAATCACTAACATCCATCATCACCTCTTAATAATGGATGTCTTATGCTATACTTTTCATCTTCTAAAATTATTTGCATTCCATAATTATTTTTTACATTTATTACTATAGGAGCCTTCATGTTCACAGTTGATTCTTTTAAAGTTAGACCCAGAGTTATTATATTAAATATTAGAATATCATTGGGAGATTCTACTTCAAGCTTTTCTATTATATCTTGATTTAGAACTATCTCATATTCCTCAATAATCTCAAATGCTGATACAACAATAAATCCTATACAATTTTCTTCAATAGAATTAAATTCTTTTAAAGTATTATTATTTTTTATATCTAAAAGTTCGTATTCTTTTAAATTTTCGAACCCTAGTATTCCTTTTTTTAATGTAACTTTCATCATATCTGCGTTATTTTACTATATGTAATCTAATATAGATACATTAAATAACTTTCCTCCTGTTTGTAGTGAAGCTTGATAAGTCAATTCTGCGGCCTTTAATTGAACAAGCTTTTCTCCATAATCTATCTCTTCATTTTGTGATAGAATATCCTTTAATTGTATCAAACTATCATCATTTTTTTCCTTCATAGCCTCTACTGTATTTGCTTTTGTACCATATATAGACCTAACATTTACTGTATTTTCTATTAGTTTCTCCATATCACCTAAACAAGTTGTTGTTAGCTCTTTTATAGCATCTGCATCTGGATTTGCTAATTTTTTTGATATATTATTTAATTCTTTAAAGGGATCTGACTGTGTTGGGTCAAATCCAAGACTACTCAATTTAACATTATAATCTACACTTATTCCTTGAGCTATATCCATACTTAAGGAATCTTTTAATTTAGTAAGATCTAGACTAGAATTAAACTTTAAACTAACTGAACCATCAGCATTATCTACACACTCAACAGGTGGAATACCTGTATTTGAACCTGAAAATATGTACTTTCCTTCATGTGTTGCATTTAAAGCATTTGCAATTTCTTTCATTTTTTCATTGGTTGAATTGCTAAGAGTTTTTAGTTCATCCTCTGAATATGCTCCATCACCACTTGCCACCAAAGTTTTCTTTATATCTGATAACAATTTTCCAAGTTGATCTAATGAAGTATCAGTAGTTTCTAACCAATTTCCTGTATCATTACAGTTTTCAATATAAGTCTCCATAGTTTTTATTTCGCTCTTTGAATTCAATATTTTTATTGCTTTATATGGATTATCCGATAGTTTGTTTATTTCTTTTGTTGTATTAACTTGTCTATTAACCTTGTCTAGTCTTTGTAGATTATCTTGTAGTGAGTTTAGATAACTGCTAGACATCATACCTGTGCTAACTCTCATCATAACTTCCTCCTTCTTTTAAATTATTCCATTTATTACAACATCCAGTAGTTGCACAGCTGTAGACATAACTTTTGCACTTGCTTGATATGAACGTTGTACTTTTATAAGCTCTGTCATTTCTTCATCCAAAGATACACCTGAAACACTCATTCGTGAACTATCAATATTATTTATAATTTTACGTTGATTCAATTCATCTTGATTTACCTTTTTAGAATCTAAACCTACTACTTCTGCAAAAGCTTTATAGTGATCACTTATTGTACTTACTTTTCCACCAACTGCCCCAATATCTATCTTTTCATCTTTTAGCTTAGCAATCTTTGAAGCCTCATCAGCAGTAAGCTTTAATTCATTTGGATTACTCTTTATAGCTGGATTTACCTTTATGATATCTTCACCATCTACATTTGAAGTTATAAAAAAATCTGTTACTGTTATTCCAGCAGATGTATTATAAACATCATTTATCTGTTTAGCTAATCCATCAGACACATCTTTTAAATCACTTTTATATGTATCAATTTTGCCATGCATTTCAAACAATCCTTGTAAAGTTCCTGATACACCTGTTTTCCAAGTTCCATCTGGGTTTTTTAATTCGTTAAGTTCTAATTTCCCATCTGCAAGCATATTTTTAACATCACTATTTTCAAGGTCTAATTTAAAACTCAAATCATCCAATATTCTATCTCTTTCATCAAGTAAATCATTTGGGGTAGAGCCAGAACCAGATATAACATCAATAGATTTATTCAAATCTTCAAGACTCTTTAACATGTCATTTATCTGTTTTATCTCAGAGTCTATGTTATCATCTATATCACCTTTTAATTTGTCAAGCTTCTTATAGCTTTCGCTTATTAAGGTTGCTAAATTTGATGCATTTTCTACCACGAGACTTTTTTTACTATCACTATTTATATCCTTCGCTAATGATTCCCAACCTTTAAAAAAGTCATCTATACCTGCAGATATACCATAATCTGATGGTTCATTTATTATAGTCTCTATAGTATTATAATAGTCATACTTTGAAACTGTTTTACCATACTTATGAGCCTCTGCTCTAAATTGATAATCATAAAAACTATTTCTAGCCCTTGTTACATCTGTTACATGTACACCTGTGCCCAACTGACCTCGCCCAATTGCATTATTCAAGCTAGGCATATACATTGGGCTATTTGTAGCAAATTCTGTCCTCTGCCTAGAATAACCTTCTGTATCTAGATTACTTATATTATGAGAAATTGTCTGTATTGCCTTTTGATGAGCATTCATACCTGAATTAGCTGTATTTAAAATGGAAAATAATCCCGCCATATTTTTCCTCCCAATATCTATTTTCTAATATTTCCATAAGAATTATAAGTTGTAGTTTGTTTATCAACTGGTTTTATAAAATTAATCATTTTCTTAGTAAAAATAAGTTCCTTCTTTATTAAGGAATCATTTGACTCTTGTTGATTCTTAGCCAAAGCAATAATATGCTTTAACTCTGTATATATTTCTTTTAAATATTCATCATTACTATTTTCAACAACTTCGTTCATTGGAACATCATCATTAAAAAGTTGTCTTCTCTTTATCTCTATAGATGCAAGTTCTCTACTGATATCTTCTAATTTAGGATTTAACCTATTTAGATTTTCTATATCTTTTACAACTATATAATCAAATTGTTCTTTTAATAACTCCATCATATTACTAAGTATCTTTTTTTCTTCATATATTATAACTTTTAAGTCTGTAATCATGGCTTTATCCTCGCATATCCTCTATCATTTTTTTAGCAATTTCTTCTGGTTTTATTTTGTAAGTTCCACTTTCCAATGCATTTTTTATTTCATCTATTTTTTTATTTCTAATAGTCTCATCATTCATATTTGATACGCTCGCCATTTCCTTTGCAAATTTAGATAGTTCTATCTTGTCTGTTTTATTAGTTTTTTGAACTTCTTGCACTTTTTTTACATCAGATGTATTCTTTAAATAATTATTTATTACAATATTTGAACTCACATTTTTAATATCCATAGTTTCACCTCCAAAATTACATCCTTATATTTTAGTTATCGCTCAGAAAATAAAAACATTTATATAATTCAAATATATTTTAAAATTTTTATAAAAATATCCCCTTAGCTAAACTCATACAGAATAACTTAAAGGGATACTATTTAAAATGTTAATTTATATCTGAATCTTCTATTTTAGACAATCTTATAGATAATTTCTCATTTGTAATAATACTTTCTCCATAAGCAAATAATCTATCATTTGCATATATATCTAATTTCTCATCTACATTCTTATTTAGTTTTATTATAGACCCTTCTTTTAAACCTAATATATTTTTTATTGTTTCTGTTGTTTTTCCTATAGAAACAGATACATTTACTTTTGCATTAAAAACATTTTGATTTTCTTCTATAACTCCAGTCTTTTCTTCTATTAGTTGTCCAAAATTCAATTCATATATATCCTCTTTTTTACTATTCATAAAGCTTTTCTCCTTGTGTAATCTTATCTATACATGTCTATCAATAATCCTTGTATCATATCAACAGTAGAAACAATATCTATATTTTCTTTTTCTTCACTAAGTAACTCACTAGTCATCTTTTCAAGTTTATTATCAACAATCTTTACATTCTTATAATACTGATGTTCCCAAAAACTACTATTTTTATCAAGTGAATACATGTTATCTACGACAGATTTTAGATATTCTTTTACAGCATTTTTATACCTACTAATGTCTCCATAATTTTGAGTAAGTACAAGCCTTTCTCCAGCCCTTTTTACACTTTCTAGATTCTTTTTTATATCCTCTAATGAAGAAGATTGTTTTACAAAGTTTAGACTATCAGAAAATTTATTATTTTCCTTTGTTTTCTTTACCTCTATATTTCTACTTGGACCTATATTTAGCTTATCTATATTTATACCCATAATAAAGCCTACCCTCTATAATATTTCATAACTTTGGGAATATAATTTTGCGTTTCTTTTGGCATTTTATACAAGTCAGAAATTGATTCTACCCCTCTACTTTTCATCCTTCCAGGACCACCATTATATGCCATCAGTCCCATTTCTATACTACCTCCAAACATATCAATATATTCCTTAATGTGTCTAGTTCCAGCATCTATATTCTGCTCTATATTAAAAGGGTCTGTAACACCCAAATCTCTACAATTTTCTGGCATAAGTTGCATAAGACCCTTAGCACCAGCAGAGGAAACAGTATTTGGATTAAAATCCGATTCAACTTTAATTATTGCTTTTATAAGGTTTGCATCCACATTATATTTTTTTGATGCTTGTTCTACAGCATTTTCAATTCTTGACTTTGTACTTTTATCTTTTGTATCAACTTCTACAGACTTACTAATTATATTACTTGCTGCATTATCAAGTTCATTAAATAACTTTTCAGAATTAGATAATGAATCATAACTATTAAAAGATGTTTGTTGATTATTTTGTGATAATGCTTTTAACAGTGTCATCATAATCATATCAAATCCAGATGAATTATTATATCCACAATTACATTGACTTGTAGTATTGCTACTAGATAGTTGTGTTAATGCCAGTATATTAATTAGCGAACTTATATCGTTCAATATAAAACTCCCCTTTCTAAATTTTATAGACTTAAAAGTTAAACATATAAAACCCAAACTACTTGAGTTCATATAATCCTCTCTCCAATAGTTTTATATAAAATTTATTAAAACCTTAGATTTATTTAGTCATATTATTATTATCGGATAAACAAAAGAAATATTTATATTTTACATAATATCTTATTATATTTTCTGTAAACAATATACCTATTAACTTATAACCATTCTTTTTCTAATTGTGTATTAGAACCTGTTATTAATATTTTCATTAATCATGTTTACCTCCAATAAATATTCAATTCTGCTTAATAATTAATTATAACATAGCTTATATTTTGACTTGAGTAGAATGTATTATTTTTATATAAATAAAAAAGAGATGTAATATTGAATGATTATAATCATATTATTACATCTCTCTAAGTTTAAATATCCAAAATATAAATTGTAATTACCAATTAAATATTAAGACCTTATCTAAAATACTTAACTCCAGATTCAAATATCTTTTGGTCTTTTTCACCTATAATATTCTTATATACTGCCTCACCAATTCTCTCAGAATGTCCCATCTTACCAAACACTCTACCATCAACACTAGTTATACCTTCAACAGCATAGAATGAGCCATTTGGATTAAATTCAATATCATAAGTAGCTTCGTCATTAAAATCAACATACTGAGTTGCCACTTGTCCATTAGCAATTAATTCTCTCATAACCTCTTCACTCGCAACAAACTTACCTTCTCCATGAGAAACTGCTATATTATGAATATCACCAACATTAGTTTGAGCTAACCAAGGAGATTTATTAGAAGAAATTCTAGTTCTAGCAATCTTAGCCTGATGACGACCAATATTATTGTAAGTAAGTGTTGGTGCATTTTCACTCTGAACTCTTATTTCTCCATAAGGAACTAATCCTAATTTGATTAATACTTGGAATCCATTACAGATACCTAGCATTAGACCATCTTTTTTAGTTAAAAACTCATTTATAGCTTCTTGTACTCTAGGATTTCTAAATACAGTAGCTATAAATTTACCAGAACCATCTGGCTCATCACCTGCACTAAATCCACCTGGTAACATTATTATTTGAGAAGATTTTATCTCATTCACTATTGTATCTATAGAATCTTCTATATCTTTATAAGTTAAATTCTTAAATACTCTTATATTTGCATTAGCTCCTGCTCTTTCAAATGCTCTTGCAGAGTCATATTCACAGTTTGTTCCAGGGAATGCTGGTATAAATACTCTTGGAGTAGCTATACTTAATGATGATTTTTTAGCTTCTCCTTGTGATATATAACTTATAGTCTCTATCTTTGATTTTACTTCTTCTGCTTTAGTTGGGAATATAGGCTCTAAAGTACTACAATGTGCTTTATATAATTCATCTAATGAAAGTTCTTCACCTTTGATGAATAAACTAGCTTCTTTAACTGTACTTCCAAGCACTATGTAATTGTATCCACCTAACACATTTAAATCATCATTCGCTAATTCAAGTACTATATTTCCATAACTAGCCTCAAATAATTTATCATCTGTAAGTGCCTTTTCAGCTTCTTCACTAAACTTAAATCCTACTTTATTACCAAAAGACATTTTACTTATTGCTTCACCCACACCTGCAAATCCTAATGCATATGTTGATAAAACTTTATTTCCATGTATAAGTTCTCTTACTTTATCCAAGTTTTTCTTTAATTCTTCAAAATCTATAACATCATTTTCTGATTTATTTACACATAACATTACTACTTTTGAGTCTGCTTTTTTAAATTCTGGAGATACTACTTTTCTAGCATCTACTGTATCAACAGCAAATGAAACCAATGTTGGCGGAACTTCAATATCTTTAAATGTACCAGACATACTATCTTTTCCACCTATAGCAGGTATCTCAAATTTACTTTGTGCATAGAATGCTCCTAAAAGTGCTGAGAATGGTTTGCCCCATTTTTCTGGATTATTACCAAGTTTCTCAAAATACTCTTGGAATGTAAGTCTTGTCGTACTGTAATTTCCTCCAATAGCAACCAATTTACACACAGATTCTACTACTGCATATAAAGCACCATGGAATGGACTCCATTTTCCTACCTTTGGATTGTATCCATAAGTCATTATTGTAGAAGTATTAGTTTCTCCACCAAGTACTGGTATCTTAGCAACCATACCTTGAGTTGGAGTAGCTTGGTACTTTCCACCAAATGGCATAAGTACTGTATTACCACCAATTGTATTATCAAACATCTCAACTAATCCTTTTTGAGAACAAACATTAAGGTCAGATAATACTTTTGTAAATTTATCTTTCATACTTGCACACTTAACATCTTTCACTATTTCATTAGAGCTAAAGAATGTGTTTTCTTCATCTACTTTAGTAACATGGACATCAGTAGTTTGTTTTACTCCATTTGTATCCAAAAACTCTCTATTTATATCTACAATTGCTTTTCCATTCCAGAACATTCTTAAATATCCTGTATCAGTTACTGTAGCTACATGTGTAGCTTCTAAGTTTTCTTCTACTGCTAATTGTATAAATTTATCTTTATTTTCTTTTTTTATAGCCACAGCCATACGCTCTTGTGATTCTGAAATTGAAAGTTCAGTTCCATCAAGCCCATCGTATTTTTTAGGCACTAAATCTAAGTTTATGTCCAAACTATCAGCAATTTCACCTATAGCAACGCAAACTCCACCTGCTCCAAAGTCATTACATCTTTTTATCATTTGAGCAACTTCTTTATTTCTAAAGAATCTTTGTATTTTTCTTTCGTTAGGAGCATCTCCTTTTTGAACTTCTGCACTACAAGTTAAGATTGATTCTTCACTATGTTCTTTAGATGAACCAGTTGCTCCTCCACAACCATCTCTTCCTGTTTTTCCTCCAAGAAGAACTATCACATCTCCTGCTTCTGGTCTTTCTCTTACTACATTTTCTTTTGGTGCTGCTGCTATAACTGCACCTATTTCCATTCTCTTTGCAACGAAATTTTCATCGTATACTTCTGCAACTTGTCCAGTTGTAAGACCTATCTGGTTACCATATGAACTATAACCATGAGCAGCTTCTGTAGTAATTTTTCTCTGCATAAGTTTTCCAGGTAAAGTATCCTCTAAAGTTGTTCTTGGGTCAGCACTTCCTGTAACACGCATTGCTTGGTAAACATAACTTCTTCCTGATAATGGGTCTCTTATAGCTCCACCTAGGCAAGTAGCTGCTCCACCAAATGGTTCTATTTCAGTTGGATGGTTATGAGTTTCATTTTTAAACATTACTAAATATTTTTCCATCTTACCATCAACTTCAACATCTACATTTATACTACATGCATTTATCTCTTCACTTTCATCTAAATCATTTAATTTTCCATTTTTCTTTAATTCTTTTACTGCAACTGTAGCTATATCCATCAAACATATATCTTTGTGTCTGTTCACATACACATTGTCTCTTGAGTTAAGATACATTTGATACGCTTCTTTTACTATATCATTAAACTTACCATCTTCTATTTTTACATTTTCTATTTCAGTCATAAAAGTAGTGTGTCTACAATGATCAGACCAGTAAGTATCTAGAACTTTTATTTCTGTTATAGTTGGATTTCTTTTTTCTGTATCTTTAAAATATTTTTGAACGTGTTGCAAGTCTCCTAAAGTCATTGCTAATCCTTTTTCACTTACAAATGTTTTTAATCCATCTTCATCTAAATCTATAAATCCATCTAATACTTCAACTGTTGTTGGTATTTCAGTTTCCATTTTTAATGTTTCTGGTTTTTCTAAAGATGCTTCTCTACTATCTACTGGATTTATACAGTAATCTTTTATTTTAGAAAACTCTTCATCAGTTACTTGACCTGATAATATATAAACCTTTGCTGTATTAATAGCAGGTCTTACACCTTGATTTACGATTTGGATACATTGAGCTGCCCAATCACCTCTTTGGTCATATTGACCAGGAAGAAATTCTATCGCAAATACTCTTTCACCATTTAACTCTGGTATTTCTTCATAATATACTACATCTAGATTTGGTTCAGAAAATATTGTTTTTGCTGCATTTTCATAAACTTCTTCTGATATTCCCTCTACATCATATCTATTTAATATTCTTAAATTTTCTATATTACTTATGTGTAAACTTTCCAACAAGTCTTTTTTTAAAGCTTTAGCCTCAAGGTCAAAACCTTCTCTTTTTTCAACTAATACTCTTCTAACCATTGAGTCTTTATTTTCAGTATTCAACATACCTTATCCTCCATTTTAGAAAAATTATCTTCCTATGTCTGTTCTATAGTGCATTCCTTCAAAGTTTATTTTCTTTATATTCTCATAAACTTTTTCTGCTGCGTCCTTAACTGTAGTTGATTTTGCAGTTATACCAATTACTCTTCCTCCATTAGTAACTAAATTACCATCAAGCATCTTAGTACCACTGTGGAATACTACTATATCATCATCCAGGTTTTCAAGACCAGTTATAATTTTTCCTTTTTCATAACTGTCTGGATACCCTCCTGATGTAAGCATAACACATACTGCTTCATCATCACTATAATTTATTTCTATATCTTTTAATTTATTATCCAATATAGCTTCCATTATCTCATGTAAATCTGTTTCTAATCTAAATAAAACAGATTGTGTCTCAGGGTCTCCAAATCTTACATTGTATTCAAGTACTTTCTCCCCATCTTCAGTTATCATAAGACCAACAAATAAAATACCTTTAAAGTTAAGACCATCTTTTTTGAATCCTTCTAAAGTTTTTTCTAATACTGTCTCTTTTACTTTATTTGCTAATTCTTCTGTATATATTTCACTAGGAGAAAAAGTCCCCATCCCACCAGTATTTGGTCCTTGTTCATAATTATTTACTTTCTTATGGTCTTTTGCACTTGCCATAGGAACTATTGTGTCATTGTCTACAAATGCCAAGATTGAAGTTTCTATTCCTTTTAAGAACTCTTCAAGTACTATTTTATCTCCAGCAGTTCCAAACTTCTTATCTGACATCATTTCTTTTAAAGTTGCTATAGCATCTTCTCTATTTTCAGGTATTACAACACCTTTTCCAGCAGCTAATCCGTCCGCTTTTATTACTACTGGATATCCAAAGCTATCTATTTCTGATATAGCTTCTTCTAAGTTTGTATATTCTTTATATTTTGCAGTAGGTATGTTATGTTTTATCATAAAATCTTTTGAAAAAGCTTTACTTCCTTCAAGTTGAGCACATTTTTTATTAGGCCCAAAAACTCTTAGACCTTCCTTTTCAAACTCATCTACTATACCCATAACTAGTGGTACTTCTGGTCCTACTATTGTAAGACCTATTTCATTTTCTTTTGCAAATTTTAAAAGTTCTTCTATATTAGTATCACTTATATTTACACATTCTGCTACATTTGCAATTCCTGCATTACCTGGCGCGCAATAAACTTTTTCTATATTCTTTTCTTTGCTTAGTTTCCAGCATATAGCATGCTCTCTTCCGCCACCGCCTACAACCAATATCTTCATAATATCCTCCTTAGTGTTTGAAGTGTCTTATTCCTGTAAATACCATAACCATATCATACTTATCACAAGCTTCTATTGAATCTTTATCCTTTATAGAACCACCTGGTTGAACTACTGCTGATATTCCATATTCATGAGCTAATGTTACACAATCATCAAATGGGAAAAATGCATCTGATGCTAAAACAGCTCCTGTAAAGTCTTTATCTTTGTTATTTTCAAGAGCATTTTTTAATGCCCAAATTCTTGATGTTTGTCCACAACCTAAAGCTAAAGTTTGACCATTTTTTACTATTGCAATTGCATTTGATTTCATATTTTTTACTACTCTCATACCAAATTCCATATCCTTAAGTTGTTCATCTGTTGGCTTTGCTTTTGTTACATTTTCACTTTTCTCTGCTAAAGTACTATTTCTATCTTGTATTAATAATTTTCCATCTAAATATTTCATTTCATATGGTTGTAAACTATCTTCTATCTTAGCTAATTTTAATATTCTTAAATTTTTCTTTTGTTTAAGTATTTCTAAAGCTTCTGGCTCAAAATCATATGCTACTACTATCTCTAAGAATATTTCATTTAATTTCTCTGCTGTAGCTTTGTCTACAGTAGAAGTTATTCCTACTATTCCACCAAATATTGAAACTTTATCTGCTTCATAACATTTTGTATATGCTTCAAAAGCATCTTTACCTAATCCCACTCCACATGAATTAGCATGTTTTATAGCAACTGAAACTACTTCTTCACTATCTTTAAATTCTCTCATTACTTCTAAACATCCATGTAAATCGTTTAAGTTGTTAAAAGAAAGTTCTTTACCGCCTAATTGCTCATAGTTTAAGATTGGATTTTTTGCATTTGATTGTGAATATAAGAAACCATTTTGATGTGGATTTTCTCCATATCTTAAAGTTTGTTCTTTTTGGAAAGTTAAATTTAATATGTCAGGATATGTATCTCCAACTTCTCCAGCAAAATAACTAGATATTAATGCATCATATCTTCCTGTAGTTGAGAAAGCTTTATATGATAATTTTTTTCTATCTTCTAATGTCATTGTGTCTGTTTTTAATTTTTCTATTATAGAATCATAATCTTTTATATCTACTACTACTATTACATCTTTATAGTTTTTAGCAGCAGAACGTATCATAGATGGTCCACCAATATCTATGTTTTCTATCATTTCATCATGACTTTTTCCAGCCTTTAAAGTTCCTTCAAAATCATATAAATTTACAGCTACTAAATCTATTGAATGTATTTTGTGTTCATTTACAGTTTCCACATGAGATTCTTTATCTCTTTTGTAAAGTATCCCACCATGTATATATGGATTTAATGTTTTTACTCTTCCATCTAATATTTCTGGGAAGTTTGTAACATCTTCAACTTGCATTACATTAACTCCATTTTCCTTTAATGTCTTAAAAGTATTTCCTGTAGATATAATTTCATAATCTAGCTTGTTTAACTCTTTAGCAAATTCTACTACACCTGTCTTGTCAGTTACACTTATTAAAGCTCTCTTACTCATTTATAAACACTCTCCTACCTTGAAGTTTTAATTTATTTTCACAAAAAAGACTTAAACTTTCTATTAAAATCCTATGTTCAACTTCTAACACTCTTTTTGCAAGTGTCTTTGCATCATCATCTTGATTCACCTTAACTACATCTTGCATTATAATTGGTCCAGTATCAGCACCTTCATCAACAAAATGAACTGTAGCACCAGTTACTTTAGCACCATAATCTATAACACCTTGATGAACTCTTTCTCCATAGAATCCAGCTCCACAGAATGAAGGAATTAATGATGGATGTATGTTTATCATTTTGTTTCTAAACTCATTAACCAGCTTTGGGCTGATTATTTTTAAATAACCAGCCAAAACTACTAAATCTATTTTATTTTCTTTAAGAATTTCTATTATCTTGTCTTCATTAGTTTCACAAATTGCCTTTATGTTATGATTTTTAGCTCTCTCTAAACCATAAGCATCTTGCTTACTTGAGATAACTACTTTAACCTGACCTTTTATTTTTCCAGACTCAGTTCCATCTATAACTGCTTGTAAATTTGTTCCTCCACCAGATATTAAAACTCCTATATTTAACATAATTCTACACCTTCATGACTATCTACTACTTCACCAATTATATATGCTTTATCTTCTAATAACTCACTGTATTTTTTATCTACATAAGCAGCATTGTCATTTTCTCTATTGTTTATAAAGTCTACAACATTGTTAGCATCTTCTTTATTTACTATTAAAACTAGTCCAATACCCATGTTGAAACTTTTATGAAGTTCTCTCTCATCAACAGCATTAAAACCTTCTATCATTTTAAATATAGGAGGCTTCTCCCAAGATTTTTTATTAATGTCTAATCCTAATCCTTTAGGTATAACTCTTGTTATATTTTCTATAAGCCCTCCACCAGTTATGTGAGCTATAGCTTTTATATCATGTTTAGCTAATACATCTAAAGCTAATTTAACATATATTTTAGTTGGTGTTAAAAGCGCTTCCCCAACTGTCATTCCTAGTTCTTCAACATACTGTTCCATCTTATAGTTGTAAGTTTCTAAAAATATCTTTCTTATAAAAGAAAAACCATTACTGTGTACTCCACTTGAAGATATACCAACTAATACATCTCCTGATTTAACACTATTTCCAGAAACAATTTTTTCTTTGTCTGCTATACCTACAGAGAACCCTGCTAAATCATAATCATCATCTCCATACATACCAGGCATCTCAGCAGTTTCTCCACCAATTAGTGCACAACCAGACATTTTACAACCATCTGCAATTCCACCAACTATTTTTTCTATATGCTCAGGAATTAATTTCCCAAGAGCTATATAATCAAGGAAAAATAATGGCTTTGCTCCTTGACAAATCAAATCATTTACACACATTGCAACTAAATCTATTCCAACAGTATCATGCTTGTCCATCATTTGAGCTATTTTTAACTTAGTCCCAACACCATCTGTAGATGCAAGCAAAACTGGTTCTTTCATTCCTACAAAATCTTTTAAACTGTATAATCCACTAAAGTTACCTAAATCTCCAACTACATTTCCATCATAAGTTCCTTTTATTTTACCTTTTATAAGGTCTACTGCTCTATTTCCTTCATCTATATCTACACCTGATTCTTTATATGTTAACATGAAAATAATTCCTCCTTATCAATTTTCTTAACTGGGTATTCTCCATCAAAACAAGCTTTGCAGAAAGTAGACTTGTGTTCTGCTGCATCTAACATTCCTTCTATATCTAGGAATTTTAGACTATCACATCCAATATATTCTCTCATTTCTTCTACATTGTTACTTGATGCAATTAATTTAGAACGATTTGGAGTATCTATTCCATAGTAACAAGAGTAAGCTACTGGAGGAGATGTTATTCTAAGATGAATTTCTTTTGCTCCTGCTTCTCTTAAAGATTTTACTAACTGTTTAGATGTAGTTCCTCTTACAATTGAGTCATCTACTAAAATTATAGATTTTCCTTTTATTATTGTTGAAAGAGGGTTTAATTTTATTTTTACTGCTATTTCTCTTTCTTCTTGTGTAGGTTTTATAAATGTTCTTCCTACATATCTATTTTTAACTAAGCCTTCACTTATTTTTAATCCACTAGCATTTGCATAACCAATAGCTCCTGGCCAACCTGAATCTGGAACTGGAACTACCATATCTGCATTTACATTTTCATTTTGAGCTAATCTTTCACCACATTTAATTCTAAATTCATATGCATTTACATTGTCTATAGTTGCATCGTTTCTTGCAAAGTATATGTGTTCAAATATACAACTCTTCTTAACTGGCTTATAATTTTCTGAATAAAAATATGATTTTAATTCTCCATCTTTAACTATTATTATTTCTCCTGGCTCTACATCTCTTATAACTTCTCCGCCAAGTATATCTATTGCACAATTTTCTGATGCAAATATATATTCATCACCCTTTTTACCAAGTACAAGAGGTCTGAATCCATGTGGGTCTCTAACTGCAACCAATTCTTCCTGACTCATTATTACAAGAGCATATGCACCTTTGATATAATCCATAGTCATTTTTAAACTTTCTACTATATCACCTTTGTAATATCTTGCAAGTATATATAAAATCACTTCTGTATCTGAATTAGTTTGGAACATATATCCATCTTCTTCTAACATGTCTTTTAAATAATTTGCATTAACTAAATTTCCATTATGAGCTATGGCTAATTGTCTTTTTCTACAACTTCCAACTAAAGGTTGGCAATTAGAAACATGACTCCCTCCAGCTGTTGAATATCTAACATGTCCAATACCTATATTTCCTTTTAACTTAGATAGTTCACTTTCTTTAAAAACATCTCCAACTAATCCCATATCTTTTTTGTACTTAATTTCTCCATCATCTAAAAGAGCTAAACCACAGCTTTCTTGCCCTCTGTGTTGCATAGAATATAAAGAATAATATAGTTCTTTAGTTACATCTTTATTAGAGTAAATCCCTAAAACTCCACACATACATTTGCCTCCTATTTATTATTCATTCTTGAAAGTACTTCCGTATAACCTTCTACAAGGTCTCCAAGGTCTTTTCTAAATCTGTCCTTATCTAGCTTTTCATTTGTATTTACATCCCAAAGTCTACAAGTGTCTGGTGATACTTCGTCTGCCAATATTATGTTTCCTTCTGAATCTTTACCAAATTCTATTTTAAAGTCAACTAACTTTAGGTTTAATTTTAAGAAAAATGCTTTTAGTAGTTCATTTATTTTTAAAGTTTCTTCTCTTAAGAATTTTAATTCTTCTCTAGTTGCTAATTTCATTGCTACTGCATAATCGTCATTTAACATTGGGTCACCATAAGCATCATTTTTATAGCTTATTTCAAAGATTGGCTCATCGAAAACTTCACCTTCTTCAAGACCAACTCTTTTGCAAATAGAACCAGCAGCGATATTTCTCACTATTACTTCTAATGGTAGAATCTCTACTTTTTTAACTAGCATCTCTCTATCTGATAAACTTTTTATAAAGTGTGTATTTATATTATTTTCTTTTAACATTTCAAAGATTATTGTTGATATCTTATTGTTTAATATCCCTTTTGAAGATATTTCTGCTTTTTTCTCTCCATTAAATGCTGTTGCATCATCTTTATAGTAAACAACATATTCATTTTCATTATCTGTAGAGTATACTTGTTTTGCTTTTCCTTCATATAATAACATCTGCTACCCCCTTAAATTCTTGTCGTCTTCTAGCACCTTTTGTGCCATCTCTTCTCTATATGATTTCAAATCCTCTTTTAATTTTGGGTATTTTAAAGTCATTATTTGTAATGCCAATAAAGCTGCATTTAAACCTAAATCTATTGTAACTGTTGCAACTGGTATTCCTTTTGGCATTTGAACTATTGATAAAAGTGAGTCTAGTCCATCCATAGTTGATGATTTAATAGGTAATCCTATTACAGGAATTAATGTTTGTGATGCTATTACTCCTGGTAAATGTGCTGCTTTTCCTGCTGCTGCTATTATTACATCAGTATCATCTTCTATTTCTTTTAGGAATATTGAAAGTTGTTCTGGTGTTCTATGAGCAGATAATGCTCTTGCTACAACTTCTATTCCATATTTTTCAAGCAGTTTTATCCCTTCTTCTAATTTTGGATAATCTGATTTTGAACCCATAACTACTGCTACTTTCATTAGACTTCCCCTCTCCGTTTATAAGTTATTTTACACTCTAAATCATTCGTATAATTATACGAATTATATATATTAAATTTTATATTAATATACATATATTATCAACTCTTTTTTGAAATTTTTTAAAAAAAATATTACTTGTGTTTTTTTCGTTCGCCATGTATCGAACTTTATTTATGTTTTTTTGTTAAAATAAAAATTAGGTTCTCTTAAATAAGTTTCAAATATATATAAACATAAATTTTTATATTAAATTTTAAGAATATATTTTAATAGGATAAATAAAATATATAAATTAATAGCAAGATTAATCTTTGAACAAAAATTCATATCTACTCTTGAAAAAGTACATACAAATAATTTCTGTCTAAATGAATACTTATATAATTTATCTTAAATATATTTAATGATAACTCTACTATGAGATTTTATTAGTATGTAATTTTACTAGAATTTAATATAAAGAAAATATAAAACATTGTAAAAAAGTGTTATGGTTATTTTGTTGAAAATTAAGACATACATCAATATGTTAATATCAGATGAAGACCTAAAAAGACAATCAGAATCTAGTATATTAGCAACAGAAGGAAGAATTAAAGCTATACAACAATTTATAGTTGAAAATGAGATACTAATTTCTGAGGAGGTATAGACAATATGAGAAATATGATAGAAAATCTAATTAAAAACAATACTTATATAGACGATAAAGTAATAATATTAAGCATGCTTTCATCTGCTAAAGCAGCTGCTAATATGTACCTTAATTCTGCATTAACAAGTAGTACACCTGAATTGAGAGCTATATATTCAGCTTCACTAACTCAAATGTTTGAAGGTCATACAGCACTTACAGAGTTAAGTATTAATAAAGGATGGGTTAAGCCATATGATAAACCTATTCAACAGTTAACATGTAGCTATAAGGAATCCCAAAATGTTATTGATTAAGCCAAACAAAACATATTTCTAATTATTTTATTTTAATTAGATAATTAAAAGGGGATATTTAAATTTTCATTTTAAGATATCCCCTTTTTCTAAATAATCTATTTTTTAATAAAAAATAGATTACCCACAATTTAAATATATAATTTTACATAGCTACTCTTAACTATTTTATGCAATTCTATCACTAACATTTTATTTACTACATATTTTTATAAGCAAAAACAATAGAGACTTATATTCTGAGATTATAAAATCAGGCTTATAAAACAATTCTTCTACTCCATGACTTCTATGATTCATCCAAATACTCTTCCATCCAGCTTTTTTAGAACCTACTATATCATTTTTATAAGAATCACCTACATAATATGTATTTTCTCTATCTAAATTCATAACATTCTCAGCCATTCTAAAGATATTGATATCTGGCTTAGAAAAACCAACTTCACTAGAAATAAAAATATGATTTTTGTCGACCCAGTTTTCAACATTCAACTGCTTTAACTTCATTCTTTGATGTGCTGATGGTCCATTCGTTATGATTCCTATATTAATATTTCTCTCTTTAGAAAAATTCAAAACCTGCTCAATTTCTGGTATTAAAGTAATTTGTGATTGCTGATATATATATTCATCTTGAAAATTTTGGGCATCCTTTTCTTTAATAGGATTTCCTAATTCTTCAAAAGCCTTCATTATTCTATATACATGCATTTTCTCAATTGGCATATCTCCACTCTCAGTCAAATGGAACACTTCATCACTATACTTTCTACTGCTTATATATAAATCTTCAACAGAAATACCTTTTACTGAAGAAAATATCTTATCATATGCAATATAAAAAGGTGTCAATTGATTGTATAAAGTATCGTCTACCTGAACCTCCCATGACTAAAGTCACAGGGTTCCTGTTTCATAGAATTTCGCACTAAAATATGTCTTACAAACTCTCCACAGGCTATCCCCGTAGTTCCTACGGTTCTTACATACGTTATCTATTTTAAAATGTTATTAGTCTTAATCCTTCTTTTAGTATATTTATACTTGCATTTATATCTCTATCGTGAGTTACATTACAACAAGGACAAATCCATTCTCTTATACTTAAATTCTTCATTCCCTCGTTTTTG
>NZ_JBJOCA010000027.1:0-56975 GCF_045898275.1 Clostridioides sp. GD02404 | reverse complement strand
ACTAATAAGAGTTTAAAATAGATAACTTATGTAAGAACCGTAGGAACTACGGGGATAGCCTGTGGAGAGTTTGTAAGACATATTTTAGTATGCAAAATTCTATGAAGCAGGAACCCTGTGACTTTAGTCATGGGAGGTTCAGATATTGTACTTACTAGCAAATAATAAGGGAAGAGTATATAGTACAGAAGAAATATTTGAAAAGGTATGGAAAGAGAAATATTATCAATCTAATAATACTGTAATGGTCCATATGAGTAGAATAAGAGATAAAATTGAAAAATATACAGATGGAGAAAAAATAATTCATACTGTATGGGGAGTAGGATATAAAATTGAAAAATAAAAGCTTATTAAATCATATGTTTCGTCCTATAATAGATTTTGCAATAAGTTGCATTATTACTTTAATAATTATGTTAACAAGCATTTATATAATAAAATTGTTATATGTTAATACTCATTTATCTACAATTAATTATCTTGTATATAATTTAAGAGATTTAAGAGCATCTATGGGAGATGGACTGTTTTATCCATTTTTATTTCTAATTTCATCGTTAGCAATTTATTCTTTAATATCATACAAGAGAAATAAGCAAGTTGTAGATTTTATAAAAAAAGCTAATAAAAAAAATCAGAAGTTAGAAGTTATTTTAGATGCTGTAAATTCAATGGATGAAAGTGATTTACAAAAGAATATAGATATCGAGTATGATTTAGAAGAATTAAAGGATAAAGAAGTTGATGATATTGATGAACTAGCACATAAAATTAATAGTATTATTCATCAACTTAGAAACATAACTGTTGAAGAGAGACAAGCTCAGCAAACCAAAACAGATTTAATAACAAATGTGTCACATGATTTAAGAACACCTTTGACATCAATAATGGGTTATTTAGGATTGATAGAAGAAGGTAAGTATAAAGATGAAGTACAGATGATGTATTATGTTAATATTGCATATGAAAAATCGAAAAATTTAAATGTACTCATAAATGATTTGTTTGAACTTACTAAAATGCAAAACAATACAATGAGATTAAATAAGATAGAAATAAATTTAGTAGAGTTATTAAGTCAGATAGTATCTCAATTTGAAATTTATTTTAAGCAGGAATTTATGGTTAGTAGAGTTAATTTTAATGAAGAAAAATTAATTGTAAAAGCTGACCCAAATAAATTAGTAAGAGTATTTGAGAATCTTATGACTAATGCTATGAAGTATGGAAAAGATGGGCTCTATGTAGATATAGTCACAGAGAAAAAAGAAGATATGGCGATTGTAAAGGTCATAAATTATGGAGAACCAATTCCAGTATTAGATTTACCAAATATATTTGACAGATTTTATAGAGTTGAAAAGTCAAGAAATAGAAATGCTGGAGGGTCTGGATTGGGTCTTGCAATCACAAAGAACATTGTAAACTTACATGGTGGAGAAATCACTGTTTCAAGCAATAAACATCAAACTGTATTTGAGGTACAACTGCCAATAATACAATCAGTTGAGTTATAAAACAAAAGTATAATTAGATGTATAAATAATATAGCGATAAAGTGTTTACAAAAATAAAAAAGTAATATATAATTTAAGTCAGTTTAATAAGATACTTATCAAGAGTTAGGGGAGAGAGTTAGCTCAGTGATCCTATACCAACCTTTTATTAGGTGGTCCTGCTAACAACGATGAGACGATTTGAAATAATATACTCTTCTTATCAATAATGGATAGGGGGAGTTTTTTTTAGAATTAATGTAATGAATTTAAAAGATAATGGAGGATTAAATAATGGAAAAAGTGGAAAGTTTTAAGTTAGACCATACAAAAGTAAAAGCTCCTTTTGTAAGAAAATGTAGCGTACTTGATGGAGTAAAGGGAGATAAGGTAAGTAAATTTGACCTAAGATTTTTACAACCAAATGTAGAGAGTTTTGGAACTGCTGCTATGCATGGTTTAGAGCATCTGTTAGCAACTTATTTAAGAGATACATTAGAGGGAGTAATAGACTTATCTCCAATGGGATGTAGAACAGGATTTTATTTAATACTATGGGGAGATGTAGATGCCAATACAGTTAAGGTTGGTTTAGAGGAAGCATTAAAAAAAGTGGTTGAATCAGATGAAATGCCAGCAGCTACAGCAATAGAATGTGGGAACTACAGAGATTTATCTTTATTTGGAGCAAAAGAATACGCAAAAGATGTTTTGGACAAAGGATTTTCTTTAAACATATATGGAGAATAATTTAATTGAAAAAGGAAGTATAAACATAAATCAAAGTGAAGTTTTAAGATACTTACAATACAGAGGTCAGGAGATAGATAAAGACCTTAAAGATACTATTGATGAATGTGTAGATATAACTAAAAATAAAATAAATCCTAGATATTTATCTAGGATTTATCCTATTAAAATAAATAAAGATAATGTTGTAGAGTTAGAGGGGACAAATTTAACATTAGAAAGTAAAGATATATATGAACTTTTAAAAGAATGTAATGAATGTGTAATTATGGCAGCTACATTAGGATTAGAGATAGAAAAAGAAATAAAAAGACATTCTTATTCAGATTTAACAAAAGGACTAATAATAGATTCATGTGGAACAACAGCAATAGAAGAAGTATGTGACATCATTCAAGATAATGTAGAAAAGGTTTTTTTAGAACAAAATAAATTTATAACTATGCGATATAGCCCAGGATATGGAGATTTACCAATAGAAAAAAATATAGATATATTAAATGTGCTAAATGCTCAAAAACAAATAGGTTTAACAATTACTTCCAATGGGATTATGATACCTAGAAAGTCAGTAGTGGCTATCATAGGTATTTCTAATATAAAAATAGATGAATCTAAAAAAGAAAAATCGTGTGAAAATTGTAAAAACTATAGAAACTGTACATATAGAAAAGGAGAGAATTCTTGTGGAAATAAGACAATATCTTAAGAATAATATACTAATATTTGATGGTGCAATGGGAACAATGCTTCAACAAAAAGGTTTAAAGTTAGGTGAAAACCCAGAAGTGTTTGGTATTCAAAATCCAGAAAAACTTATAGAAATACATACCTCATATTTAGAGGCAGGTTCAAACGTAATTCTTACAAATACTTTTGGATGTAATGAGCTAAAATTAGATAGTAACTATACAGTAGAAGAAGTGATTGATAATGCTGTTTTAGTGGCTAGAAAAGCTATAGAAAATGTAGATAAAACTAAACCTAGATATGTAGCATTAGATATTGGGCCTATAGGAGAGATGTTAGAGCCTATGGGGACTTTAAGTTTTGATAGAGCATATGAAATATTTAAAAGACAAGTATTACAGGGCGCAAAATCTGGTGTTGATGTGATAGTAATAGAGACTATGATGGATTTATATGAAGCTAAAGCAGCTGTATTAGCTGCAAAGGAAAATTCTGACTTACCTGTTTTCTGTACTATGACATTTGATGAAGGAGGAAGAAGTTTTACTGGATGTATGCCAGAGAGTATGGTGGCTACTATAGAAGGATTGGGTGTTGATGCAATAGGAGTAAACTGTTCATTAGGACCGAAACAACTTTTACCAATAGTGAAAAAAATAGTATCAAGAGCTACAATACCTGTGATGGTTCAAGCAAATGCTGGTTTACCAAATATAGTTGATGGAGAGGCTATATATGATGTTGATGCAAAAGAGTTTTTTGAAGGTGTTAAGAAATTCGTTGAGGTTGGTGCTACTATAATAGGTGGATGCTGTGGTACAAATCCAAGTTTTATAAAAGAAATATCTGATAATATAAATTCTGTTGTAAAGGGAAATATAGAGAAAATTGACAAATGTGTAGTTTGTTCACCATCAAAATTTGTAGAAGTAGAATCACCTATAGTTGTTGGAGAAAGATTGAATCCTACAGGAAGAAAATCTCTTCAAGAAGCATTGAAAAATGAAAATTTAGATTATGCAATAAACTTAGGACTAGAACAAGTAAATGCTGGGGCACAAATATTAGGAGTAAATGTTGGTTTACCAGAGGTAGATGAGAAAAAATTAATGCCAAAATTAATAAGAGAAATACAGGCAGTAGTAGATACACCTTTACAAGTCGATTCTTCCAATGTAGAGGCATTAGAACAAGGGCTTAGATATTATAATGGTAGAACAATAGTAAACTCTGTAAATGGCAAAGAGGAGTCTTTAGAAAGTATATTACCAATAGTCAAAAAGTATGGTTCATGTGTAGTTGGACTTACTCTTGATGAAAAAGGTATACCTAAAAAAGCTGAAGAAAGATTTGAAATAGCAAAAAGAATAGTAGATAGGGCAGTTTCTTATGGAATAAAGCCAAAAGATATATTTATAGATTGTTTATCATTAACTGTGTCAGCACAACAAGAGGAAGCAATAGAGACGATAAAGGCTATAACAATGGTAAAGACATTGGGAGTAAAAACTATTTTAGGTGTTTCAAATATTTCATTCGGACTTCCAAATAGAAAAGCACTTAATGCTTCTTTTCTAACATTAGCTTTAGGAGCAGGTCTTGATTTAGCAATTATAAATCCAAATGAATATAGTATGATGGAGGCTATTAACTCTTTTAGAATCTTAAATAATACAGATAAAGGGTGTATCAAATATATAAATCAATATAGCAATATAAATAATTCAAAAAAATCAGACTCTTCTACGAAAACTGACAAAGATTTGTCTCTAGATGTTTTAGTTGAAAGAGGATTAAAAGACGAAGCAAAAAATGTAACACTGAATCTTTTGAAGGAAAAGGATGAGAATTATATATTAGATGAGATTTTAATTCCTGCCCTTGATAAAGTAGGAAAGAGATATGATAGTGGAGATATATTCTTACCGCAATTGATTCAATCAGCAGAGACAGTTAAAGCTTCATTAAATACAATAAAGGAAACTTTATTAATTAAAAGTAGTGATAATGTATCTAAAGGAAAAATAATAGTTGCCACAGTAAAAGGCGATATCCATGATATTGGAAAAAATATAGTAAAAATAATGCTAGAAAATTATGGATATGAAGTTATAGATTTAGGGAAAGATGTTCCAATTGAAGAAGTAGTAGAAGTAGCCAAAAAAAGAAATATAAAATTAGTAGGATTAAGTGCACTTATGACTACAACTGTTCAAAGCATGAAAGATACGATTCAAGCATTAAGAGATAATGATATAAAGGCGAAAGTATTTGTAGGAGGTGCAGTTTTGACAGAAGAATATGCAGAAGAAATGGGTGCTGACTATTATTCAAAGGATGCAAAATCTGCTGTTGAAATAGCAAAGTTAAATTTTTAGCATGTAAATTAAAATAAAGGTTTTACTAAATAGGATATTTTATATATAATATAGATATAAGTTTTAGATACTTATGTTTGAAACAATAGGAATTAATCTATAAAAATGAGATTAATTAATATAAAAAAATATTTATCATCAACATTAAAAAGGGCTGGGAAGTCTGGTATAACTTCCATCAGCCCTTTTTAGTTAAAGCATAGATTAAAAAGCCCAGTTGCCATTTTTAAAAATTTGTATTTGCTTTCCATCATAAGTTTCTCCTATAATATCCATATCATCAGACCCAATCATAAAGTCTACATGTGTTAAGCTATCATTTACACCATATTCATCCAATTCTTCATCTTTTAAATTGTTTCCACCATCTAGACAAGTTCTGTAAGCAGAACCAATTGCAAAATGGCAAGAAGCATTCTCATCATATAGAGTATTATAAAAAATTATATCTGTATTGGATATTGGTGAGTTGTATGGAACAAGAGCAACTTCTCCTAAATATTGAGAACCTTCATCTGTTTCAATAAGTTTCTTTAAAGTTTCAAGTCCTTTTTCAGCAGAAAAATCTATTATTTTTCCATCTTTAAAAGTTAAGAAGAAATTATCAATTATATTTCCACCATAAACAAGAGGTTTAGTACTATAAACAGTTCCATTCACTTTAAACTTATGTGGCATTCCAAAAATTTCTTCTGTTGGGATGTTAGGATTGAAGCTTATTCCATTAGGGTCTTTAGATGCTCCACTTAACCAAATATGACCTTTTGGCAAATCTAAAGTCAAATCAGTTTTTGAAGATTTATATTTTAAAGTTTTAAAATTATTTTTATTTAAGAAATCCATTTTAGACTTAAGATTTTTATTATGTTCCTCCCATGCTTTTATAGGGTCTTGACCATCTACTCTTGAACACTTAAATATAGCATCCCATAATTCTTCTATTGCTTTTTCTTCTGATAAATTTGGAAATACTTTTTTTGCCCACGCTTTTGTTGGCACAGAAACTATGCTCCATTTACACTTATCAGTTAGAGTATAAGAACGCCATTCTTTTAAAGCCTTACCAGATGCTTTTTGAAAATTTGCCACCCTTTCAGGGTCAACGTCTTTTAGTAAGTCAGGATTTTGAGCATATACTGATAAAAATGCCCCGCCTTCTTTTGCTATATCTACATATTGTTCTGCTGTCCATTTTGGGAACTCATGAAATACTTCATCTGGAGCATATAAATACTTAATAAGAGCACTTTCTTCATCAGACCATTCTATATATACATTTTTAGCACCACATTTATATGCTTCTTTAAGTGCATTTCTTGCAAAATCAGCACATTCTATTGGTGATTTTATAAGTAAAGTTTGACCTGGCTGTATGTTAATCCCGACCTTGATTGCCAATTCAGCATATTTCTCTAAATTTCTATTTAAATCCATGTTTATCCTCCTATATTTTTAATATTGAATAACCTATAAAGTATTATAACATTACTTAGATTTTGGGTCATATTTAAAATATTTATACTCTATAAACTAAGAAATAAAAAATATCTATTTTAATTAAAACAGATTGTTTAGAAGCACAAACTTAATTGGAAGAATATTTTTTGTTGATATTAGTATTAAAGTAGAAATAAAAATACTTTTTTAGTGAAAAGCTATACAAGAATACTGAAAAAAACTTATAATATAATAATGAGATAAATATAAATAATGAAATAAAAAATTTTCTGGCAAAGCTTATATATGTTTAAATATAGTAGTTTATATATTATGAACAGAAGATTTCAGTTAGGAGGGCATAAATGGAGCTTTATGAAGCCATTTTTTATAGAAAATCTGTAAGAAATTTTTCCAGTAATAAGATAAAAAAGCCATTAATGGAAGAAATAAAGAGAAGTTGTAAAAATTTAGAATATTTAAATGAAGATTTAAATATTAAAGCGCATGTTGTTGATAGAGGTCATATAATACATTTCTTAATGGGTAAGGAATGTAAAGTAAAAGCACCTCATTATATAGTAATCACATCAAATAAAGGTGAAGATTATTTACAAAATATAGGTTTTGCTACAGAAGGTGTAGTTTTACGTCTTACAACATTGGGTGTAGCTACCTGTTGGCTGGAGGGAAACTTAAAGAGAGAAGATATTTTAGAATTTGTAGATATAGGAAATAAAAACTCTGAAGAAGATGAAGAAGACGATTTAGATTATTTAGCTGGAATAAAAACAGAAGAAGATAAGGAAGAAGAAATAGAGTATCCTTATATAATAATAGCTTTTGGATATCCAGCGAGAAATGAGGATTTATTTAGAACAAGATATGCTAGACCTGATAGAAAACCAGTAAAAGATATGATAAATAAAATAAATAGGAATAGAAAATGGAAAGAAGTATTAGAATTTACGAGAAGAGCTCCATCTGTAAAAAATTCTCAGCCGTGGTATTTCCATAAGGATGAACGAGGTCTTCATTTATTTGAAAAAAAGCCTAAGAAACATTGTGAAGATATGAATAAAGTTAGCTTAGGTGCAGGATTAAGGCATTTTGACATAGCTTGCATCAAAAATAAAATAGATGTTTCATATGAAAAACTTCCTATAAGAAATAAAATAGGAAAATCATATTTTATAACCGTAGTTGAACATGTGAAACCAGAAGAAGAGATACCAGAAGAAAGTGTAAGTCCAGAGAAAGAAGAATCACAAGAAGAATAAAATTTTGGAAGGGGATATTGGATATGTACAAGTGTGGGAAGTGTAATCTTAGGGGTTGTTCTGATGGAAATATGGATAAGCTAATGAAGATATGTCCTACTAGAGAAGTTGAACTACAACAAAAAGCAAAACAACTTTATGAGGAAGAGGAAAATAGAAAAATAGCTTATAATGCTGGATTAGTTGAGTCAGAAGGGTATTGTCAATATACTAGACTAAAAGAGATAATAGAGTTTGCTAAGAAATGTGATTATAAAAAAATAGGTATAGCATTTTGTATTGGATTAAAAAGAGAAATGCAAACAGTACAAAAAATATTTGAACACCATGGATTTGAAGTATTTTCGGTTATATGTAAAAATGGAGCAATATCTAAGAGCACAGTTGGCTTAGAAGCATCTCAAACAATATCAAAGTGTGCAGATGAAATAATGTGTAATCCAATAGGACAGGCTTTGTTTTTAAATGAAGCTAAAGTTGACCTTAATGTAATTCTTGGATTATGTGTTGGACATGATACATTAGCCATGAAATATATGGAAGCTCCTATAACAACTCTAATTGTCAAAGATAGAGTAACTGGGCATAATCCAGCTGCTGCGATATATAATGCAGAGTCATATTTTGAAAAAAAATTGTTTGATAAAGATGAAGAATAATTCAAAGACTTATTGACATAAAAAGCAATTAGTGGTTTAATTATAAAAAAAGATAAAACTTTAAATTATCTTAGAGATACATAAAGTTATATTAATAAAGAAAAATATTACAGCTAAATTCCTTAAATTAGTCCAGAGAGACTAAAGGGTTATAGATAGTGTTAATATATAACCTCTAGTAAATCTTCTAGAGGTTTTTGATGAGTATAAAATAAAAATTTAAATATAATAAAGTCTTTTAAACTAGTCCAGAGAGACTGGGAAAGATATCTCATAGCTAAGAATTGAGTTATGTATAGATAAAATCCTTGTGCCTCTTTTGGTGTGAGGATTTTTTTATGAAGATTTAGGCTTTATTAAAAAGGAGATGTAAAAATGATAAATGGTAAAGAAAAATTAATAGTTGCAATTGATACTGACGAATTTGATAAAGCTAAAGAATTAATAGACAAATTAGAGGATAGTGTAGATATATTTAAAGTAGGATTAGAACAATATGTTGCTACAAAAGGAAAAACAATAGATTATCTTAAAGAAAAAGGGAAAAAAATATTTTTAGACCTTAAATTCCATGATATTCCAAATACTATGAAAAGTGCAGTAAGAGCTGCAGTGAGAGATAATGTTTGGTTAATGACAATACATGTATCAGATATGGAAGGAATGAGACAGTGTGCACTAGTTGCTAAAGAAGAAGCAGAAAGATTAAATATAGAAAAGCCTTTAGTAGTTGGAGTAACAGTTCTAACTTCATTAAGCAATCAAGACTTACAAGATATAGGATGCAATATGACAACAGAAGAGTTAGCTATAAAGAGAGCTAAACTGGCAAAAGAATCAGGAATAGATGGGGTTGTTTGTTCAGCACAAGAAGTAGATAAGATAGTAGAAGCATGTGGAACTGATTTTATAACAGTTTGTCCAGGCATAAGACCTAAATCAGCAGAGGTTGGAGACCAAAAAAGAGTTGTAACTCCATCAGATGCAATAAAAAGAGGAGCTCATTATTTAGTTGTTGGAAGACCTATAACAAAAGCAGAAAATCCAAGAGAATCAGCGATTAATATTGTAAAAGAAATAGAAAATGCTTAGATAAAATATTTGGGAGGTAGCTTATATGAAGGGGAAATTAATTTTAGAAGATGGAACAGTATTTGAAGGAAAAGCATTTGGATATCTAAAAGAAACTGTTGGAGAAGTTGTATTTAACACTTCAATGGCTGGATATGGAGAACTATTAACAGATGCAACTTATTATGGACAAATAGTTACTATGACTTATCCACTTATAGGTAACTATGGGATAAATCTAGAAGATGTAGAATCAAATAAAGTACAAGTAAAAGGATTTATTGTAAGAGAAAAAAGTGATAACCCAAATAATTTTAGATGTGAGATGGATATAGACACATACCTAAAGCAAAATAAGGTAATAGGGCTTGAAGGGATAGATACAAGAGCATTAACTAAAATTATTAGAAATAATGGAACAAAGAGAGGTATCATAACTTTAGAAAATGCATCATTACAAGATGTTGAATCTAAGTTAGCAGAGCATTGTAACAAGGATTCAGTAAAAAATGTTACAAGAAAAGAAATTGAAAATATTAAAGGGACTGGTGCAAAAGTTGTAGTTATAGATTTTGGTGTTAAAAATAGTATACTAGAGTCTCTTAAAGCTTGTAACTGTGATATAACTATAGTACCAGCGATGACTACATCAGAAGAAATTTTAAATATAAATCCTGACTTAATATTATTATCTAATGGACCAGGGAATCCAGAAGATGTAAATGATATAGTTGAAAATATAAAAAATTTAGTAGGTAAAAAGCCACTGACAGGAATCGGTTTAGGACATCAAATTTTAGCCTTGGCATTAGGAGGAAAAACTTCAAAGCTTACATTTGGACATAGAGGAGGAAATCATCCAGTTAAATGTTTAGAAACTGGAAAAGTGTTTATAACTTCTCAAAATCATGGATATAATGTTTCAGAAATGCCAGAAAATACAGAGATAACTCATATAAATTTAAATGACAATACTATAGAAGGAATGAAACATAAAGAATTACCAATATATAGTGTTCAGTACATTCCAGAATACACAACAATAGAAGATTTAGATTGTATATTTAACAAATTCTTAGCATTAATATAGATTTAGTATTATTTACAGATAGTAAAAACCATTTAGATAAGGAGAAAAATTTATGCCTAAATTAGATAGTATAAAGAAAACTTTAGTATTAGGGTCAGGACCAATAATAATAGGTCAAGCAGCGGAATTTGACTATTCAGGGACACAAGCTTGCCAATCTTTAAAAGAAGAGGGAATTGAAGTTGTATTAATAAACAGTAATCCAGCTACGATAATGACTGATAAAGAAGTGGCAGATAAAATATATATAGAACCATTAACAATAGAATTTATAGAAAAAATAATAGAAAAAGAAAGACCAGATAGTTTACTTGCAGGTATGGGTGGGCAAACAGGGCTAAACTTAGCAGTTGAGCTTTATGAAAAAGGAATACTAGATAAATATGGAGTAAAGATAATAGGAACTTCAGTAGAATCTATTAAAAAAGGTGAAGATAGAGATATATTTAGAGATGTAATGAAAGAAATAAATCAGCCAGTAATAGTTAGTGATATAGTTACAGATTTACAAGCAGGTCTTGACTATGCACTTACAATAGGTTATCCAGTAGTTGTAAGACCAGCGTATACATTAGGTGGAACTGGTGGAGGTATAGCCGATAATGAAGAAGAATTAAGAGAAATACTTTCACATGGATTACAATTAAGTCCAGTAGGTCAAGTTCTTCTTGAAAAGAGTATAAAAGGTTGGAAAGAAATAGAATATGAAGTAATAAGAGATTCAAAAGGTAACTGTATTGTTGTATGTAATATGGAGAATATAGACCCAGTTGGAGTTCATACAGGAGATAGTATAGTTGTTGCCCCAACTCAAACTCTAAGCAATAAAGAATGTGCGATGCTTAAAAAAGCATCTTTAGATATATTAAATGCAGTAGAAGTTCAAGGTGGATGTAATGTTCAATTTGCACTTAATCCACATAGTTTTGAATATGCAGTTATAGAGATAAATCCAAGAGTTAGTAGATCATCAGCTTTAGCATCAAAAGCTACAGGATATCCAATAGCTAAAGTTTCATCAAAAATAGCTCTAGGATACACTTTAGATGAGATAGAAAATGCAGTAACTAAAAAAACTTATGCTTGTTTTGAACCAACTATAGATTATGTAGTAGCAAAAATACCAAAATGGCCATTTGACAAATTTAAAAAAGCAAATAGAAAATTAGGAACTAAGATGATGGCAACTGGTGAAATAATGAGTATAGGAAGTAACTTTGAAGCAGCTATTCTTAAAGGAATAAGATCACTTGAGACAGGAAAATATTCATTGGTTCACACACCATCTGAAGAAAGAAGTATTGAGGAACTAAAGAAAAGAGTTGTAGTACCTGATGATGAGAGACTATTTGACTTAGCTGAAATGATAAGAAGAGGCTATAAAGTAGAAATGATAGAGCAAATTACAGGTATAGACAAATGGTTTATAAATAAATTTAAATGGATAGTAGAGCAAGAAGAAAAATTAAAAGTTATGAAAATTGAAGATTTAACTAAAGATTATCTTCTTGAATTAAAGAAAAAAGGATTTTCTGATAAAGGTATATCTGACTTAATGAAAATAAGTCCAGAAAAATTATATGAATTGAGAAGTCTATATAATATAAAACCAGCATATAAGATGGTTGATACTTGTGCAGGTGAGATAGATGCTATATCTCCTTACTATTATTCAACTTATGAACAATATGATGAGGTAGTTGTTAGTGATAAGAAAAAGGTAATAGTGTTGGGTTCTGGGCCAATAAGAATAGGCCAAGGTATAGAGTTTGACTATTGTTCAGTTCACTGTGTAAAATCTTTAAGAAAAATGGACATAGAAACTATAATTATAAACAATAATCCTGAGACAGTAAGTACAGATTTTGATACATCAGACAAGTTGTATTTTGAACCATTAACAGAAGAAGAAGTTCTAAGTATAATCGAAAAGGAAATGCCAGAAGGTGTAATATTACAGTTTGGTGGGCAAACAGCTATAAAATTAGCTAAGTTCTTACACGAAAAAAATATACCTATATTAGGTACTGATTTTGATGATATAGATGCAGCAGAAGATAGAGAGAAGTTTGATGACTTATTAGAAAAACTAGATATAAATAGACCAAAAGGAAAAGGCGTATGGTCACTTAGTGAAGGTATTGAAATTGCTAATGAATTGGGTTATCCAGTATTAGTTAGACCATCTTATGTACTTGGTGGTCAAGGCATGGAAATAACTTATAATGAAGAAAAATTATCTCAATACTTACAGGATGCATTTGATAGGGACCACAAAAACCCAGTACTTATAGATAAATATCTAACTGGTAGAGAAATAGAAGTAGATGCGATATGTGATAGAGAAGATATATTAATACCTGGTATAATGGAGCATTTAGAAAGAGCTGGAGTTCACTCTGGAGACAGTACAACAATGTATCCAAGTCAAAATATATCTGATGAAATAAAAGAAAAGATAGTAGAATACACTAAAAAAATAGCTTTAGAACTTAATGTAATTGGTATGGTTAATATACAATTTATAGAATTCCAAAATGAATTATATATAATTGAGGTTAATCCTAGAGCTAGTAGAACAGTTCCATATATAAGTAAAGTTAGTGGAGTACCAATAGTTGACTTAGCAACTAAGTGTATGTTAGGAGCAAAATTAAAAGATTTAGGATATGGTACAGGAGTTTACAAAGAGCCAAAATTAGTATCAGTAAAAGTTCCAGTATTCTCAATGTCTAAATTATCTAAAGTTGAAGTAAGTCTAGGACCTGAGATGAAGTCTACAGGAGAGGTTCTAGGTGTAGGAGAAAACTTAGAAGAAGCTTTATACAAAGGATTTTTAGCAGCAGGTAGACATATGTCTGATGAAAGAGGAGTAGTGCTTGCTACTGTTAATAATCTTGATAAAGATGAGTTTATAGAGATAGCAAAAGATATGAAAAAGTTAGGATACACTTTTGTCGCTACAGAAGGAACAGCTAAGAGTCTAAGAGAAAATGGAATAGAGGCTGATACAGTAAATAGAGTAGAAGAATCTAGACCAAATATATTAGATGCTATAAGAAATAAACAAGTTGATATAGTAATAAATACACCAACTAAAGGAAATGATTCTACAAGAGATGGATTTAAGATAAGAAGAACAGCGATTGAGTTCTCTACCGAAATAATGACATCTTTGGATACATTAAAAGCTTTAGTAGAAGTTAAGAAGAAACATCTAAACAAAGATAAGTTAAAAGTTTACAATATAGCTGAATAGACATTAATTTGATTTTATAGTTTAAGAATTTAATTATTAAATTAAAAATAAGAAGTTATTTTTTCTATGAGTTTTTACTTTTGAGATAACTTCTTTTTTTTAAGAAATTTGTAGTATAATAGAAAAAGATAAAAAATAAGTGTAAATAAGTATAAAACTAGAATGTAAAAGTGAAAAATATATATAGATATTTAAAAGCTTATATTTAGTTAATGTTCTTTAGTTTACCTAAAGAGAATTATAGGAGGTACTGTAATATGAAAGCAAGGTTAATATTAGAAGATGGCACAATTTTTATAGGAAAGGCATTTGGATATTTAGAAGAAAGTGTAGGAGAAGTAGTATTTAACACTTCTATGATAGGATATGGTGAAGTTCTAACAGACCCTTCTTACTATGGTCAAATAGTTACTATGACTTATCCTCTTGTAGGGAATTATGGTATAAATTTATCATCAGCAGAATCTGAAAAAGTACAAGTAAAGGGATTTATAGTAAGAGAGAAAAGTGATTCTCCAAGTAATTTTAGATGTGAAATTGATATAGACCAATATCTAAAGCAAAATAAAGTTATTGGGCTTGAGGGAATAGATACAAGAGCTTTGACTAAGATACTTAGAAATAATGGAACAATGAAAGGGATAATTACATTAGAAGACAGTAAGTTAGAAGATGTTAAACATAAATTGGATAAGTTTTCGAATACAGAAGCAGTTAGAACCGTTACAAGAAAAGAAGTAGAGCATATAAAAGGAAATGGCCCAAAAGTGGCTGTTATGGATTTTGGAGTTAAGAGAAACATATTAAGATCATTTGCAGCTCGTGGATGTGATATAACAATATTTCCAGCCACAACATCTCCAGAAGATGTATTAAGTATAAATCCTGACTTAATATTCTTGTCAAATGGACCTGGAGATCCAGAAGACCTAGAAGATGTTATAGCAAATATAAAAGCTCTTATCGGTAAAAAACCTATAGTTGGAATATGCCTAGGACATCAACTTTTAGCTTTAGCTCTTGGAGGAAAGACTGCTAAACTTAAATTTGGACATAGAGGTGGTAATCACCCAGTTAAAGATTTAGAAGAGGGAAAAGTATTTATAACTTCTCAAAATCATGGATATTATGTTTCAGAAGTTCCTGAGCAAATGAAAATGACACATATAAATTTAAATGATAATACTGTTGAAGGAATGAGACATGAGAGTCTAGATGTATACAGTGTTCAGTACCATCCTGAAGCTTGCCCAGGACCAAAAGATAATGATTATATTTTCGACAAGTTTTTAGAGTTAGTAAAATAAATAGTACTAAGATATAATTAAAAAATAAGAATAATTTAAATCAAAAAATCATTGGTTTAATTAACATAGATATGTATAATAAGGAAATCTAAATTTAAGATGAAATAAAGTAATTAAAATTGATTATATAGATGATAAAGATAAGAACCGTGAAAATTGTTTAGATAAGGAGAAAGAGTTATGCCTAAATTAGATAGTATAAAGAAAACTTTAGTATTAGGGTCAGGGCCAATAATAATAGGTCAAGCGGCAGAATTTGACTATTCAGGAACACAGGCCTGCCAAGCATTAAAAGAAGAGGGAATAGAAGTCGTATTAGTTAATAGTAATCCAGCTACTATAATGACTGATAAAGAGATTGCAGATAAAATATATATAGAACCATTAACAATAGAATTTATAGAAAAAATAATAGAAAAAGAAAGACCAGATAGTTTACTTGCAGGTATGGGAGGTCAAACAGGGCTTAACTTAGCTGTAGAACTACATGATGCTGGGATATTAGAAAAATACAATGTAAAAGTTATAGGAACATCTATAAACTCTATAAAAAAGGGCGAAGACAGAGACTTATTTAGAGAGGTAATGAAAGAAATAAATCAGCCAGTAATAGTTAGTGATATAGTTACAAATTTAGAAGCAGGGCTTGAATTTGCTGATAAAATAGGCTATCCAGTAGTTGTAAGACCAGCATATACATTAGGTGGAACTGGTGGAGGTATAGCCGATACTGAGGAAGAATTAAGAGAAACTCTTACACATGGATTACAATTAAGTCCAGTAGGTCAAGTTCTTCTTGAAAAGAGTATAAAAGGATGGAAAGAAATAGAATATGAAGTAATGAGAGATGGAAATGGTAACTGTATAACTGTATGTAATATGGAAAATGTAGACCCAGTTGGAGTTCATACAGGAGACAGTATAGTTGTTGCTCCAAGTCAAACTTTAAGTGATGAAGAGTATCAACTACTTAGAAAAGCATCAATAGATATAATAAATGCAATAGAAGTTCAAGGTGGTTGCAATGTTCAAATAGCTTTAAATCCACATAGTTTAGAATATGCGATAATAGAAATAAATCCAAGAGTTAGTAGGTCATCAGCTTTAGCATCAAAAGCTACAGGCTATCCAATCGCAAAAGTAGCAGCTAAGATAGCTCTAGGATACACTTTAGATGAGATAGAAAATGCAGTAACTAAAAAAACATATGCTTGCTTTGAGCCAACATTAGATTATGTAGTAGTAAAAATACCAAAGTGGCCATTTGATAAATTCAGACATGCCAATAGAAAATTGGGAACTAAGATGATGGCAACTGGTGAAATAATGAGTATAGGAAGTAACTTTGAAGCAGCTATTCTTAAAGGAATAAGATCGCTTGAGACAGGAAAATATTCATTAGTTCATGCTCCATCAGAAGGTAGAACATTAGAAGAATTAAAGGCTAGAGTAGTAGTACCTGATGATGAGAGACTATTTGACTTAGCTGAAATGATAAGAAGAGGCTATAAAGTAGAAATGATTTCAGAAATAACTGGTGTTGATAAGTGGTTTATAAATAAATTTAAATGGATAGTAGAGCAAGAAGAAAAATTAAAAGTTCTAAAAATAGAAAACTTAGACAAAGAGTATTTACACGAATTAAAGAAAAAAGGATTCTCTGATAAAGGTATATCTGACTTAATGAAAATAAGTCCAGAAAAATTATACGAGTTGAGAAGTCTATATAATATACAACCAGTTTATAAAATGGTTGATACATGTGGGGGAGAATTTGAAGCTTTATCACCTTACTATTATTCAACTTATGAGCAATATGATGAAGTAGTTGTTAGTGATAAGAGAAAGGTAATAGTATTGGGCTCTGGGCCAATAAGAATAGGCCAAGGTATAGAGTTTGACTATTGTTCAGTTCACTGTGTAAAATCTTTAAGAAAAATGGGTATTGAGACTATAATTGTAAATAATAACCCAGAGACAGTAAGTACAGATTTTGATACATCAGACAAGTTATATTTTGAACCATTAACAGAAGAAGAAGTTTTAAATATAATTGAAAAAGAAAAACCAGAAGGTGTAATATTACAGTTTGGTGGGCAAACAGCTATAAAATTAGCTAAGTTCTTACATGAGAAAAATATACCTATATTAGGAACAGATTTTAGAGATATAGATGCAGCAGAGGATAGAGAGAAGTTTGATGATTTATTAGAAAAACTAGACATAAATAGACCAAAAGGAAAAGGTGTATGGACAACTAACGAGGGTGTTGGGATTGCTAAGGAGTTAGGTTATCCAGTATTAGTCAGACCATCTTATGTACTTGGTGGTCAAGGTATGGAAATAACTTATAATGAAGAAAAATTAATTCAGTATTTGGATGATGCGTTTGATAGAGACCACAAAAATCCAGTACTAATAGATAAATATCTAACTGGTAGAGAAATAGAAGTAGATGCGATATGTGATAAAGAAGATATATTAATACCTGGTATAATGGAGCATTTAGAAAGAGCTGGAGTTCACTCTGGAGACAGTACAACAATGTATCCAAGTCAAAATATATCTGATGAAATAAAAGAAAAGATAGTAGAATATACTAAGAAAATGGCTTTAGAGCTTAACGTACTTGGTATGGTTAATATACAATTTATAGAATTCCAAAATGAGTTATATATAATTGAGGTTAATCCTAGAGCTAGTAGAACAGTTCCATATATAAGTAAAGTTAGTGGAGTACCAATAGTTGACTTAGCAACTAAATGTATGTTAGGGGCCAAATTAAAAGATTTAGGATACGGTACAGGAGTTTACAAAGAGCCAAAATTAGTATCAGTAAAAGTGCCAGTATTCTCAATGTCTAAATTATCTAAAGTTGAAGTAAGTCTAGGACCTGAGATGAAGTCTACAGGAGAGGTTCTAGGTGTAGGAGAAAACTTAGAAGAAGCTTTATACAAAGGATTTTTAGCAGCAGGTAGACATATGTCTGATGAAAGAGGAGTAGTACTTGCTACTGTTAATAATCTTGATAAAGATGAGTTTATAGAGATAGCAAAAGATATGAAAGAGTTAGGATACACTTTTGTCGCTACAGAAGGAACAGCTAAAAGCTTAAGAGAAAATGGAATAGAGGCTGATACAGTAAATAGAATTGAAGAGCCTAGACCAAACATATTAGATGCTATAAGAAATAAACAAGTTGATATAGTAATAAATACACCGACTAAAGGAAATGATTCTACAAGAGATGGATTTAAAATGAGAAGAACAGCGATTGAGTTCTCTACTGAGATAATGACATCTTTGGATACATTAAAAGCTTTAGTAGAAGTTAAGAAGAAACACCTAAATAAAGACAAGTTAAAAGTTTATAATATAGCTGAGTAGAGTAAGTTTATTAAAATATTTTAAAGGCGTTAGCCATAGAGGCTTTCGCCTTTTATTTTAATCAATAAATAGAGGATAAAGATGATAATCATGAATTTCTTCATGTATAAGATTTTCATATTTATCATAGGAATATTTAATTGTAACAACTATCTTATCTCCCTTAGATACATTTCTATAAAGTTTTTTACTCTTGATAGAATATATATCATTTTTGTATGAAGCATTAACTATAAAAATCTCTGATTCGTAATCAAATGTACCCATTATTGGGTTATAGTGTTTTGAATCTTCTCTATAGCAAAAACTATCAACAGTCATTATATAAGTGCCAAATGAAATCCATTTAGTATCTTTAAATAGATTTACTTTTTCATTGATATATGAAACTCCTGGAGTATCAAGAAATTTTTCCAATAGCATTTTTTTATCCATATAAAAAGCCCCCTTCATAATGTTTATTTATAGGAATAAGTAAGAATTTAAAATACAGTTATTTAGCTACATTTTGTAATCCTTTTTTATTTCTTTTTTTAATTAAAATACTTAGCATTATTAATACAATTATTGATATTATTAAAGCTATAATCAACCATGGTGGAGCTACATGACCAAAACTTCTATTGATTGTAAGTGCAGTAGCAGCAAGAAGCCATCCAAATAAGTTTAAAAATAGAATTCTTAAATTTGATGATTTTCGTAATAAAACCTTTTTAGGTTCTATTTTTTGTTTAAATATTGAACGTAATTCTACTGATACTTCGTTACTGCCATCAAATCTTTCTATTGCCTTATTCTGTGCCTCATTTATATCATATCCATTCTCAATAAACTCGTTTGTAGAATCCATTAGATGTTCTCTTAATTCTTCTTTTAAATCTTGAATTTCTTTGCTAGTATCATTTTTATATAGTGTTCCTAAATACTCTTCTATTATTTTCATAAATCTATTCACCTCTCTTTAGAAATTTGTTCATAACATTTTGTATAAAGTTCCACTCTTGAATTTTTACTTCTAAATTTTCTTTTCCATAATCAGTTATATTATAATATTTTCTTCTACTTCCAAGACCTTGGTCGTTTCCCCAATATGATTTTATTAGACCTTTGGATTCTAATCTTTTAAGAGATACATAGAGAGTACTTTCCTTTAATTCAAAGCTTGTTTCGTCTCTAACCACTTTTGCTATTTCATATCCATATGAATCACCTTTGTTTAGTATTGATAATATTAAAGTATCAATATGACCTTTAAGTACTTCTTTGTTCAAGTCCATAAATTCACCTACTTTGTTTTATCATATACCTTATATTATGAGGTATATATAATTATATAATAAGACTTTCAATTTAATTTTTCAAGTATAAATTATAAAAGACACACTAATTTTAGGAATAATAGAAAGAATATACTTTTTCATTATAGAGACTAGGGTGTATGATTATAGACTAATTATGCGAAAATTATTGTACTTATATCGTGTTTTATGACTCAACTTGTATCTTTGTGATAAAAGAAATATAATAAATCAATAAAGG
This sequence comes from Clostridioides sp. GD02404, assembly GCF_045898275.1. Taxonomy (NCBI): domain Bacteria; kingdom Bacillati; phylum Bacillota; class Clostridia; order Peptostreptococcales; family Peptostreptococcaceae; genus Clostridioides; species Clostridioides sp. GD02404. The sequence goes on along the minus strand of NZ_JBJOCA010000027.1, from coordinate 36,626 downwards.
GTTATTTATTATTATATAACAACAAAATAGATTGATAAAATTTGGAAAACTACAGATAGAGAGTATAAAATCAGTAAAATAAAGGGGGATGAAAATAAATGAAGAGGATATTTTTGGTTGAGGATGACAAGGCAATTGCTAAGAACCTTATTCTTTTGTTAAATGCAGAAGGATTTACAGTAATCCATGCTTCCACAAGAAGTGAAGCACTTGATGAGATTGCTAGCAATAAATTTGACTTGGCACTGATTGATATTTCCTTGCCTGATGGAAATGGATTTACAGTTTGTACAGAAATTAAAGAAACACAAGACATCCCAGTTATCTTTCTGACAGCTTCTGGTGATGAATCGAGTGTTGTTACTGGGCTGAACATGGGTGCGGATGACTATATCACTAAACCTTTTCGTCCACGTGAATTGATTGCACGAATCAAAACAGCACTGAGAAAAAGTGAGCGTTTTGGGGCAACTTTTGAAATCTGTGGTCTTTATATTGATACAGCAAGTGGTGTCGTGAAAAAAAATGGTAACGAAGTTTTTCTTTCAGCTCTAGAGTATCGATTGTTACTGGTGTTTATTAGTAATCCCAAAGGTATTATTACGAGGGTTAAATTGCTTGATGAATTGTGGGATGCAGCAGGTGAGTTTGTAAATGACAATACATTGACTGTGTACATTAAACGCCTGAGGGAGAAGATAGAGGATGACCCTTCAAGTCCACAGATAATTTTGACTGTTCGTGGAACAGGGTATAGATTGGGGGGAGGACATGTTTCGGAATAGAGAGTTTCGTAGGTTTGCTATTTTGTTCTTATTAATAACTGTTGTCACTGTAACTCTAGGATTTGCAATCAATATGATGGCTGGAATCCTTGTAATTGTATCTGACACTACTTTTGGTACATTATTTCTTATATTTACTAGGGCCCGACACAAAAGTATTGCACATATTTCAGAACAAATTGATATTGTGCTTCATAATACTGACCATATGTATATTGCTGAAATAGATGAGGGAGAACTTTCTATTCTTCAAAGTGAGATAACTAAAATGACATTGCGTATTCGGGAACAAAATGAAGCACTAAAAAGAGAAAAAAGACATCTTGCTGATTCTTTAGCTGATATAGCGCATCAGCTTCGAACTCCTCTTACATCAGTAACTCTTATTATGTCATTATTAGAGACTAATACTGATGAAGATGAACGGAAAGGTCTAATACGAGAGACAGAGGAACTGCTCTTGCAGGTGGATTGGTTACTTACCTCTCTATTAAAATTATCTCGATTGGATGCTGGCATTGTGGAGTTTCAAAGTGAACAGATAGACATAAATGACTTGATATATGCTTCTCTTAGACCATTTATGATTTCAATGGAGCTACATAATATCGATTTACAAATAGATATTCCTAAAAGGATGATTATTAATGGTGATTCAAGTTGGCTTTCGGAAGCAATTCAAAACATCCTCAAAAACTGCATAGAAAAGGTAGGAGATAGTGGTAAGATTGAAATTGTTTGTGAGGATAACACACTGTTTACTGAGATTACCATTCATGATAGCGGGATGGGAATTGGAAAAGAAGATTTGCCATTTATTTTTGACAGGTTTTATCGTGGGAAAAACACAAACATGGCAGGGTATGGGATTGGATTGTCTCTATGCAAGATGATTATAACACGTCAAGGAGGAACAATTAACGCGAAAAATCATCCACAGGGTGGCGCGATATTTACTATACGTTTTCCAAAGTGACTAATCTCTCATCTTAAAGTCACAGAGATGTAAGCTGAAAGTTCTATTATATGGGTAAACCATAAGAAAGGAGACTCACATAATGGAGTTTTTAAAAATTGAAAATTTATGCAAAGTATATGGAAAAGGTGAAAATCAGGTTACTGCACTTGACAATATTTCACTTACTATCCAAAAAGGAGAATTTACTGCTATTATAGGTTCCTCTGGGTCTGGTAAATCTACATTGCTACACGCCATTGCAGGTGTAGATGTGCCAACAAGTGGAAAGATATACCTAGATGGGCAAGATGTATATGGCCAGAGTAATGAAAAACTTGCTATTTTTCGTAGACGTCAAGTTGGATTGATTTATCAGTTTCACAATCTGATACCAACACTAAATGTAGTGGAAAATATTACTTTGCCTATACTTATGGATAAGCGTAGGGTTAACAAGGAACGACTAAATGACCTGTTGGAGTTACTTGGCTTAAAAGAGCGAAGAATGCATTTGCCAAATCAACTTTCTGGAGGTCAGCAACAACGTGTAGCAATCGGTCGTGCTTTAATGAATGCACCAGCAGTTATGCTTGCTGATGAACCTACTGGTAGCTTAGACAGTAAAAATGGACAGGATATTATCCAGCTATTGAAAGAAAGCCATAATAAATATCATCAGACCCTTATAATTGTCACACATGATGAAAATATTGCATTACAGGCAGATAGAATTATCTGTATTGCAGATGGAAAAGTAGTGCGTGATGAAAGGCTGGTGAATCGTTCATGAACATTTTCAACAAAGTTGCACTGCAAGGTATGAAAAAAAATCGTACACGAACTCTTGTAACAATTATAGGGGTCGTACTATCTGCTGCCATGATTACGGCAGTCACAACATTTGGAGTTTCTTTGATAGACTATTTGACAAAAGGTGCTATTTCGAAGTATGGTGATTGGCATGTTGAGTTTTTAGATGTTGATTCATCTTTCATCCAGAAACAGGTAGGTAATGATGAAGTTACAAATACCACAGTATTTGAAAATATCGGCTATGCAACACTTAGTGGCAACAGAAATCCAGATAAGCCATATCTTTTTATAGCCGGATTCAACAAAGAAACCTTTGATACTGTGCCTATAGATTTGATTTCAGGAAGATTGCCTAAAAACAGTGGAGAGATTCTTGTTTCCAGTAAAGTTGCAACAGATGGTGGTGTCAAATTCGCAGCAGGTGACACTGTTTCATTAGATATAGGTAGACGTATAAATGATGTAAATGAGAGGCTTGGTCAAGGTGATTTATACACTGCTGGAGGGGAAACTCTTGTATCACAAGATAAGAGGACATATAAAGTTGTTGGTATATGTCGAAAGCCTATCTTTGAGGAATCTTCTGCACCAGGATATACCTTGATAACTAAAGCTGATGCACAATTCAAAGGGGATAGTTTTAGCTTGTTTGCCACATTGAAAAATCCTCGTAAAGCCCATTCTTATGCAAGTAGCACTGGAGAACGTGCTTATGTTTTCAATGATAACGTGTTACGTTTCATGGGAGCTTCTGACAACAAGCTATTCAATGTGTTTTTATATTCGGTTGGTGGGATTGTGCTTGCTATCATAATGATTGGCTCGATTTTTCTAATCTATAATTCGTTTAATATGTCGTTGAATGAACGAACACAACAGTTTGGAATCCTTTCATCTGTTGGAGCTACAGCAAAGCAGTTACGGAATTCAGTGTTGTTTGAGGGATTTTGTATTGGTACTGTTGGGATACCAATTGGTGTCGCAGTTGGAATACTCAGTATTAAGCTTGTGATTTCTGTTATTTCCAAAAACTTTGCAAATGTTCTATATACTAACGTCCCTCTGACCTTGACTTTATCTATTCTCGCAATTATTGTTGCAGTAGTGGTTAGTATGGTTACTATCTTAATCTCAGCTTATATTCCGGCCAGAAAGGCAGCTAATACACCAGTGATGGAGTGTATACGCCAGACTAATGAAGTAAAAGTCGAATCTAAAGCTGTGAAGACATCAAATCTTTCACAACGCATTTATGGTTTGGAGGGAACTCTCGCTCTGAAAAATTTTAAAAGAAATAAGAAACGCTATCGCAGTATAGTTTTATCATTAGCTCTCAGTATAGTGTTATTTATATCGACTAGCGCTTTAGTAGGAGATTTAAAACAGATGTCAAGCCAGAAATCAGAGGTTACTGACCATGACATTATCTTTTCCACACAAGGCATGAGTGACAGTGAAATGCTAAAGCTATATGATAAGATGAAGAGTGCTAATGGTGTTTACGAAGGTTTGTATCAAGAAATGATTACTTATTCATGTATCGTTAAAGGAAGTAAGCTTACAGAAAATTACTTACAACATGAAAATATGCATGCAACAAATGAAACAGTCAATTTACCAGTAGATATGCAATTTCTTGATGACAGTACTTATCTGAATATTATCAAAGGTCTTGGCTTAAACACAAAAGAATATACTGGAGAAAATGCAAAGATGCTTGCTATTTCTATGGCTGTTGAGGATGACCATACTATTGATATTTTTACAAACTCCTCTATGAATGTTAATCTTACCTCTAAAATTGATGGTAATTTGGATAATGTTGAAAAGCAAAATGTAAACATTACATTTGTAAAAATAGTGCCACCTGATTCTCCTCCAAGTGCAAGAAATTCTAAGAATAAGCAAGTAAACTTCAGAATACTAGCTCCTTATTCAGTCAAATATAAGTTTGAGGCTCTTGATGTTTCTACAGGAATCAAGAGTATGGGATTTCAATCAAAAAATCCAACTCAGTCAGTTGCAGAAATGGAAAAGATTATTGAGAGTGAGGGTGTTACAGTTGAGCATAATCTCTACAATATGTATGGAATGATGGACGATAATCGTAATTACATATTCATTGTCAACGTATTCGCCTATACTTTCATCATTATGATTTCACTTATTTCTGTCGCTAATGTTTTCAATACAATTTCTACGAATATCAAGTTGCGTCGTAGAGAGCTTGCCATGCTTCGTTCTATTGGAATGTCTGAGTGTGATTTCCAAAAAATGATGAATTTTGAGTGTATATTTTATGGTATGAGGGCTCTTCTATTTGGGCTACCTATAGCAGTAATTTCTTCCTGGTTAATTCATAAAGGAATGGTAGCAGATGATATTAACTTTATGTTTCCATGGGTAAGTATCGGAATAAGTGTGTTTGGCGTTCTCTTTATCATATTCATTACAATGTTGTATACTACTAATAAGATAAAAAAAGAAAATATTATCGATGCACTGCGAGATGATATGGCTTAATTTAAGGTATATGTTAATTTTATAGAAAAATAATTCTAAGAGATGGCGCATAATAAAAGAATAGTAATTTATACTAAAAATAGGAGGGAATTGGCGTTAGTTACATTCCCTCCTATTTTCTTAAAAAATTTACTGAGAAAAGTCAATTAAACTAAACATCTTAAGTCAATTTCTCTCTTTTTAACTTGTATCTGAATTTCAGTTAGAAGTTCTTCTTCATTGTTTGTAGATAAAGGGTCTATTATAGGTATTTCATATATATAATTTTCAATAGGTATTCTTTTATACTCAACATAATCAACTAATTTTTTAAAAGCAGTATAATTTTTTTTGTAAGGTCCCTTATAGGTCATACAGATGAAATCGCCAGCTGAAATTTCTGTTATATATTTTTGCGATTTTGTATCAAATAAATCTCTTTCAACTGTAACAAAGCTATTGTCATAAATGACTTTATCTTCCTTTAAAAATTTATCTATAGATACAAGCCCACTTACGCCACCATAAAATACAGATATATTATCTTCTAATATATTCGCTATTTGTCTTCTTGAAAGTTCCATAGTTTCTTCACTACTTAACCCTTCTTCATATTCTATAGATAATATACTTCTTCTTGGAATATGTTTTCTAACTATTTTATTAACATCATCTACTTTCATACCTTTTTCCATTGTTTCTTTCTTAGTACTTAGCACTTTTTTTATAAGTTCTAATTCTTTAATTTTCTCGTCCACTATATTAATTTTATTAGTTAGCAGTTTTAGAATTTCTTCATTATTTTCATCAAGTTTTGATTTAATTTCCTTTAAAGGCATACCTAGATATTTTAAGTATTTTATAATATCTAATTGTGAAAATTGGTCAATTGAGTAATATCTGTAATTGCTTTCTTGATCAACATGAACAGGTTTAAATAAGTCTATTTGGTCATAGTATCTTAGTGTCTGTATACTTATTTTATGAAGCTTTGACATCTCTCCTATTGAAAACTTTTTACTCATACAATCACCTCATTTGAGATTTAAAATATATTCCATGGATATTTATCAGGCGTATGACATGTAAATTCCATTTTTTCTTTTGTAGTAGGATGGTAGAGTTCTATTTTATTAGACCAAAGAGCTATTTGTTGTCCAACTTTATTTATTTCTTTACCATACCTTTGGTCTCCATATAATGGATGTTTTCTGCTTGAAAATTGAACTCTTATTTGATGAGAACGACCAGTTTTCAAGTTTACTTGAACCAAGCTTAGGTTTTCTTTAAAGTTTAATATCTTATAGTCAAGTTCAGCTTCTTTGGCATCTTTATGATTTTTTTTCACTACAGTTACCATATTAGTCTTTTTATTCTTATATAAAAAATCTTTTAATGTATCTTTACCAGATTTCATATTGCCATGTATAATAGCTAGATAAGTTTTATTGAAGGTCTTATTTCTTACTTGTTCAGACAATCTTGATGCTGCTTTTGATGTCTTTGCAAAAACCATAACTCCACCTACTGGTCTATCTAATCTATGTATTAAACCAATATATACATTTCCTGGTTTGTTATACTTTTTTTTTATATAGTCTTTTAAAAGATTTACCATATCTTTATCATTAGTATCATCTCCTTGAGATAATATATTAACTGGTTTTTCTACAACGAGTAAATGGTTATCTTCATATATGACTCTTATCATTACTTTTTCTCCCATCTTCCAAATATACCACAAGGAAGTATCTTACCATCTCTAGAAGCCGGTATTCCTAATTCTCCACCATATATATCTCCTGCATTTGCTTTTTTGCCTATTGTTGTAGATAATACATTTTCAAGGACTATTGGAGAAAAACCTGTTGTATAAGAATTAATCAAGAAAAATAATGGGTCATCTGATAAAACTCCCATACATAAGTCTACAAAACTATATAATTTTTCTTCTATTTGCCATACCTCTCCCTTAGGACCTCTTCCATAAGAAGGTGGGTCCATTATTATCGCATCATATTTTTTCCCTCTTCTTATTTCTCTTTCAACAAACTTTACAACATCATCCACTATAAATCTTACTGTTTGATTTTTAAGACCAGATAACTCTATGTTTTCTTTTGCCCAATTAACCATACCTTTTGCTGCGTCAACATGGCATACTTCTGCACCAGCAGATGCACAAGCTACTGTAGCCCCACCTGTATATGCAAATAGATTTAACACTTTTATAGGTCTGTCAGCTTTCTTTATTTTGTCTATCATCCAATCCCAATTGGCTGCTTGTTCTGGAAATAATCCAGTATGTTTAAATCCAGTTGGTTTAATGTGAAACTTTAAATTCTTATAATTTATAGTCCATTGTTCAGGGTATCTTTTTTTGTGTTCCCATTGCCCTCCACCTTTATTACTTCTATGATAATGTCCATGAGGGTTTTTCCATAATGCCCATTCAGATTCCATTGGCCATACAACTTGTGGGTCTGGTCTTCTAAGTACATAATTACCCCAACGTTCTAATTTTTCTCCATTTCCCATATCTATAAGTTCATAATCTTTCCATTTATCTGCTAATAATAACATATCTTTCCTCCTATAAAATAACTCTCAATCCTATGTATTATACCACAAAATTAGTCATTTTTTGCTGTTTTAGATACTTTCTATTCTTTACATTTACTATTAACATTATTACTGTTTTAAGCATATTATATTGTATCTGATTTTTTTAATAAAAGGGGGAGGATTTTAATGGAAAATAATCAATCTACAAATACTTGTACATATAATATATTATATGTGCAATTTAATGAAGACTTTGAAAGAAGTAAGTATTTTTCTTATGATGTAAAGTATCCGATTATATACAATATCAGAAATCAATCTACTTTCGTAAATCCAGCTATTTTAAATAATATAAACAACGCTGTAAGAATGACTGTAAACAATTTTAAAAATGGCTTAAAGGAAGAAGAACAAGAGTATAATAATGCAGCTTCTCAAAATTCACTTCCAAAACAAAGTTACTGGGTATCAACTAGTTATGCAGTTACTTTTAATAAAAATTATGTACTAAGTATGATATTAAGCCTTATGGGATTTGCTAATAATGCTGGACCTAAATATAATACATTGAATAATTACAACATAGATTTGACAACTGGAAAAGAACTTTTAATTGGTGATATTTTTAGAGATGGGACTGATTATATAAATATAATAACTGATTATATAAAGTCTCAGATAAATGAAAATAGAGATATGTATTATTCTAATGTAGAATTGGTTATACCTGAAGACCAAGCTTTTTATCTTACAGATGATGGAATCGTTATCTATTTTGGAGTCGATGAAATAGCACCTGAAAGCTTCGGGATACCTAAGTTTGAGATGAAATTTTCTGATTTCGGCAATTTTATAAATTCACGTTTCTATTGTATTTCTCCAGATATATATGTTCAATCAAGAGGAAAATCGAAACATTTTATAGTATAAAAATATAGATAATTCTGAGCCCTATTTTAGTATTTATACTGGAGTAGGGTTAAGATTTATCTATCTTAAATAATGTGATTTAAACTGTACTATTTATATGTGTTAATTATATAAATTTAGACATATTGATAAATATTTAAAATAGCACGATTGTTTTGTATTAAAAGTTTTAACTTTTGAATCAACAAGAGGTTTATATTATTATATACATTTAAGTCACTATTTTTTTTTATACATTTGCTGATAAGCAGAATTTTTATTGATGACCTCTACATCTAAATTGGGATTACTTACCACTTCATATAAAAAGAGCTTTCCTAATTTTAATCTGATATTCATCTCCAACCTGTTCCATTCATAGCCTTTGAACAATTCTTTTAATAAAAAAACTTCTCCACAATTGATGTTTTTTAATTCATCTATTGCTTCTTTTAACAGACTATTCATATTATTTCCTCCAATTTGTATAAACTCATTAATTTCATTATATTGGTAAATTTTGACAGAGTCAAACAAATTATAAAGGAATTATTATGGTGTCAAAAGTTAACAGTATTGACACTAAAAAACCATTTTAGTAAAATGGATAAAGATGATTAGATACAAGCCTCTAGGCAACTTCTGTACTAAATCTTTATGTTAGGAAGTGATTATTATTATATATGGATATTGTCGTGTAAGCACAAAAAATCAAACAGATAACAATAGTCTGTATCAGCAACAACAGGAAATATTGAGTAAATATAATGATGCCAAGATAATAAAAGAAACTTATACAGGTACTACTACAAATAGACCTAAGTTTGAAAAAGTTATATCATCTTTAAAAAAGGGCGATTTACTTGTTGCAACTAAATTAGATAGACTAGCTAGGAGTACATCAGAAGGAATACAATTAATAGAGGGATTGTTTGCTAAAGAAGTGAGTGTTCACATTTTAAACATAGGACTCTTAGAAAATACTTCAATGGGAAAATTCTTTCTAACTACATTGCTTGCAGTTGCAGAGCTTGAAAGAAATATGATAATAGAGCGTACTCAATTAGGTAAAGAATTTGCTAGAAAGAAAAAGGATTTTAAAGATGGTAGACCAAAGAAATACAGTAATCAACAGATACAATATGCATTAGGTTTATTAAACTCTAAGCCATATAGAGAGGTTGTGAAGATGACTGGCATCTCTAAAAGTACACTTATTCGTGCAAAGAAATCAATATAATAGAGGTATAATTTATGAAAAATTAGAGGTATAAATAAACTAAAGATATTTATACTTCTAACTAATCTTATTTTCAGCTATAATGCATAAAAGATTCTTAAAGTTTTTGTAAGTTATTTTTTATATTATATAATTTTATTGTCAGGATATGACTGATTAAAAATATTAAGTAATATTAAAATATTTAACTGTAGTATATCTATAAAGAGGTAATAAATCTTTAAAAATTTATGTGTTACATAAAAAATTAATGATTTATGTAATTATTTAAGGCACAATATAAAAATAGGTATATCTTAGAGTGACATTAGTTATTCTAAGGTATACCTATTTTTGTGCTAAATATTTTAAACATTGTAAAAAAAATATCAAAAACATATTGACTCTATAGTTACTATAGAGTTTATAATTAGAACTGTAAAAAGATAAAATAAATGTCAGATTTTTAGAAATTATAACAAATATAAAAGTATACTTAAAAAATTTGTATTAAGATTAAGTCAAATTGGTGAAATTTGGCAGGGAAAACGTTGTATAAATAAGTCAAACCAGGAGGGAATTAAAATGAGCAATAATATTAATCAAGATTTGGAGACAAAAATAATACATTGGGGACATAGTGCAGACCCAACGACAGGGGCATTAGCTACACCAATATGCCAAACAGCAACATTTGCAGCAAAAACAGTAGAGCATTTTGAAGAGTTATGCATGACATGGGGATATGTATATACGAGAGAATGTAATCCTACACTTACAGAGTTAGAGACTAAATTAGCTATGCTTGAAAATGCAGAAAGTGCTATATCTAGTACATCAGGCATGGGAGCAATAACATCTACTATCTTAGCATTAGTAAAAAGTGGAGACCATATAGTTAGTTCAGATGGTATATTTTCACACACTAAATTATTTATGTCTGAATTATTATCTAAATTTGGAGTGGAAGTTACATTTGTAGATGCAGTAAATCCACAAAATATAAAAGATGCAATGAAACCAAACACTAAGATAGTTTATATAGAAAGTCCTTTAAATCCATCTTTAGATTTAGTAGATATAAAAGCAATAGCAGAAATTGCTCATGAAAATAAGAGTTTAGCTATAGTTGATAGTACTTTTGGTACACCAATTATACAAAGACCAATAGATCTAGGTGCAGACTTAGTAATACATAGTCTTACTAAATTTATAAATGGACATGGAGATACTTTAGGAGGATCAGTAGCAGGTTCAAAAGAATTAATAGATTTAGTTAGATGGCCAAGTTTATGTTGTTTTACAGGAGCATCTTTACCACCAATGAGTGCATGGATGATTTTAAGAGGTATGAAAACGTTAGATATGAGAATGAAAAAGCACTGTGAAAATGGATTAGCAGTAGCAGAGTTTTTAGAGCAAGAAGAAAGTGTAGAATTAGTAAAATATCCAGCACTAAAATCTCATCCTCAATATGAACTTTGTAAAACTCAGATGAACGGTTTAGGTGGAGGAGTAGTCTCATTTAAACTAAAAGATGGTATCAATGGTTTGACAAGAGACCAAGCTAGTAGAAGATTAATGAACTCTTTAGAACTTGCAACAATAGCAACAAGTTTAGGAGAAGAGCATACATTAGTTCAAATGAATGGAGAGAATCTAATAAGAATAGCTGTAGGATTAGAATCTTCAAATGACATAATAAATGATTTTAAACAAGCAATCGAAAAATTAAAATAAAATTACATGCATAAATTTATAAATAAAAAATTTTAAGGAGAGAAAATCAATGGAGAACAAAAGTAATGTTAAAAGATTTCTAATAATATTCATATTGGCATTTGGAACAACAGCTATGTATAGTTTACCATATATGAAATCATCATTTTATGACCCAATGCAACAAGCTTTAGCATTGAGTCATACACAAATAGGGAACTTATTGAGTTTATACGGATTAGTAGGGATGGTATCTTATTTTATAGGAGGATGGTTTGCGGATAGATTCTCAGTTAGAAAGCTGATAACTTTTTCTTTAATCACTTCAGGGTTACTAGGGTTTTATTTTTCAACATTCCCATCATATAGTATGATACTTTTAATATTTGTATTATGGGGATTCACAACAATATTAACTTTCTTCTCAGCATCTGTTAAAATTGTTAGAATGCAAGGAAGTGAATCAGAGCAAGGTAGAATATTTGGTTTTTATGAAGGATTATCAGGTGTATCAGGTACATTAATTTCTTTTATAGGTCTTTACTTCTTTGGTAAATTTGCTGAAATAACAATAGGATTCAAATATGTAGTATGGTTATATTCTGCAGCATCTATAATATGTGGTATACTTTTATTCTTCTTAGTAGAAGAGAAAAAAGATACTGGAGCATCAGATGAAGGTCTAAGCATTAAGTCATTATTAAAAGTAGTTACAATGCCAAAAGCTTGGTTAATTGGTCTTATAATATTTTCAACTTATCTAGTATTCTCAAGTTTAACTTATTTAAGCCCATATTTATCAGAAGTTTATGTAATGCCAATGACTCTAGTTTCAGCTCTATCAATAATTAGAACTTATGTTATAAAAATGGGAGCATCTCCTATTGCTGGTGTCATAACAGATAAAGTGGGTTCATCTATAAGAGTAATGTTTGTAGGGTTTATACTAATGACAGTAAGTACAGCTGCCTACTTGGTAATTCCTAAAGGAGCGGGATTTATATGGATAGCTGTAATAAATATGATAATACTAAGTGTAATCTTATTTGGATTTAGAGGTATATACTTTGCATCTGTTTCAGAATCTAATATATCTTTAGAAACTACAGGAGCTGTAGTTGGATTTGCTTCATTTATAGGATTTTCTCCAGACGCATTTTATTACACTGTAGCAGGTAATTGGTTAGACAAATATGGACAAACAGGATATACTTATATATTCATTTTATCTGTAGTGTGTGCAGTTATAGGTATATTTGCTACTTATGCTCTAAATAAAATAAATAAAAAAGAAAATAAGAATTTGAATAACAAGATTGCTTAATAACAAGACTGATTAAATACTTATAATTATTATATAACTCTACCTATTTTTTATGAAAATGGGTAGAGTTGTTCATATTTAAATATTAAAGCAGGAAAATTAAAATATAAGAACATGGAGATTAGATATGTTAACATTGTGGGAAAATGGAATTATAGTTATATTTGCATTTATATTATTAGGGATAGGTTATTATTTTTCTAGAAATGTAAAAGATATGGAGAGCTATTACCTAGGAAATCGAAGTTTACCATGGTCATTGATAGTAGGTACTTTAGTTGCCTCATGGTATGGGGGAGTTGGTACAGTAGGTAGTGTGGAGTATGCGGCTATATATGGAATATCTGCTTGGGCAGTTTGGTCAATAGCTGCACATATTGGAAGAATGCCTTTAGCATTATGGGTTGGACCAAGAATCCACATAAGAACCAATATAACAGTTCCTGATTTATTAGAAAGTTTTTATGGGAAACATGTTGCTATAATTGGGGCAATCTTAATGTTTATATATTGTGCACAACTTGGAGAAATAACAGCTATGGGAACTATAGGTAATGTAGCTTGGGGAATAGATAAAGAATTGATAGGCCTAATAATGGTAGTTGTAGTCGTTGTACTTACAGTACTTGGTGGACTTATGGGAGTTGCCATTACAGATATGGTATTATTTTTCTGCATGGTATTTGGTCTAACTATGGTTATGCCAGGTCAATTTGAACAAATAGGAGGTTTCCAAGGGCTTACAGAAGCACTTAAAGATGCGCCTCAGCTTATGCATCCTACAAAAGGAATGTCAGCGATGAAAGCACTGATGCTAATTGTATATTCTTTTGGAGCTTATTCAGACCCAACTTTTTATCAGAGATTTTCGGCAGCAGACTCTCCTAAAGTTGGTAGAAGAGCCTTATTAACTTGTTTCTCACTATGGATATGTTTTGATATGGTTTTAACTATGACAGGTCTTATAGTAAGAGCTACTTATCCAGAGATGGCACCAGCCGCTGGGTATATAACTTTAGTTTTGGAGACATTGCCACAAGGAATAAGAGTAATATTCATAATAGGAATTTTAGGTTCTATAGTATCAACATTAGATAGTTATTATCTAGCAGCAGGAGCTACATTAGCCAATGATATATATGGAAGAATTACTAAAAAGGAGTTATCTCAGAAACAATTAGTAAAATTTACTAGGATAGGTGTATGTTTAGCAGCAGTTATGGGACTTAGTGTAGCGTTTAGATTTGAAAATGTATATGATGCATGTATATTTGTAGGAAGTATTTGGATGGGCTCTGCATTTGTACCTATAGTAGGTGGACTTCTTGGAAGTGGAAGAAGAACATCTATGGGTGGTATTTTAGGAATGATTGTAGGAGGAGTGACTTTTGGTTACTTTAAAATATTCCCAGTTCAAAGCTTTGAGTTAGAGCCTCTTGTAGTGGCTATACCTCTTTCATTTATTGCATGGATGATTGGAAATAGAATAGGTAAGAATTTAAATACACAAAATAATCTATAAAAGGAGAAACTGCTATGTCTAAATTAGTGTCTAAGGTAAAAAAAGATTTAGAAATAAAATGGTTTGGGATAGATGGTTTTCTAGTATTATTGTACTTTTTAATAACAGGATTTATATTTTATGGTATAGTGACTAGAAATGATATTATAGTTGGCAAGATAATTCCATATGGAGTTATGACAGTTGTAGTTATAATATTTTTTGATTACATATATAGAGTTCTAAAAATGACAAGAAAAAAATAAGAAAGAGAATGATTTTATGGATATAAGAGCGTTACCTATAAAAATTACAAAAGATAAAGCTATAGATATAGCTAAAAGTGGAAAAAACTCTTTAATTAGCAAATTGATATTAAAGAATAAGGATACTCATGAAGTTAGACTTCACTATATAGAGTTTAAAATTGTTACGCTTAAAATTCATAAAAATAAATCTATTTTTATGAAGAAAAAGCATTCTAATAATATAAATGAATTGAAAATTTTGGTGAATGGTTCTACTGGTGCTGGTAGTATAGTGCAAGAGTTGCCAGTGTGTGAAATGGTTAAAAACATAGATTGTAATATTGTACAATATAGTGATAAAGATGAAAGAAGAGTAAGAGCAAAGGCAAATAAGATGGCTATGAGGTTAACTCATAGGTTTATGGGAGGAATTCCAGAGATTGAAATAGTTAAAATCGAAAGTATTTTTAGGCCATACTGGGTAGTATTTTTTGGAAAAGTCGAATTGAATACAAGAGTTAGTTATCTCCCAATTGAAGCTGATGGCTTTGTTATAGGAATGTAAAATATTTTGCACTTATTGTATAATACATATTAAGGGAAGATGTTATATTTAGTTGTATAAGATGTCTTCTATAGTGGATAATATGATTTGCAATAAGTGCATTTTAAGTTTTACAGATTATAAAAATGGAGGAAATTAAGTCTTATGCAAAATTATGAATACAATGGATTTTATATAGAAAAGCCAATGGGAAATAATGTATTTTCATATGATAAAAGAGATAATAAGAGTATATATGTACCAAAACTTATAAGTGGCACATTAGATGATGTAAAGTTGGGTAATAAAGTAGTTTTTAATGAAGTAGATGAAAATGGGGAAATAAAAGCAATAGGATTGGAGAATATGGTCGAATATGTCCTGGGAAATAAAAAAATATATGTATTTGATAATCATAATCATGCATTTTATTTTTGGTTAAAATCTATGATGAATGATGAATTTACAAGAGGATGCAAGTTAGTACATGTAGACCAACATAAGGATACTAGAGAACCTGATAACTACGATGTAGATATAAACAATATAAAAGATGTATTTAGGTATACAAATGAGGTTTTAAATGTAGGAAGCTTTATAAAACCAGCATTGCAACATAAAATATTCTCGGAATTAATAATAATAGATAGTTTATATGGATTTGATTTAGATATAGAGCCAGAGTTTGTTCTCGATATAGATTTGGATATATTTTCAAGTGATATGGATTACATACCGTTTGATTTCAAACTGGATAAGATAAAAAACTTAATTAAAAAAGCTAAAGTCATAACAATTGCCACAAGCCCTTACTTTATAAACCAAGAGTATGCTATAAAAGTATTAAAAGAATTGTTTAATTATGATATAATATAAGAGTTAACTTTAAATAGAATATGGTATAATCAAAAAGAAGAAACTTACAATCTAACCAAAAGATTTTATACTATAAAAACTATAAAAATATAGATTTACTTAGGAGGAAAAAAGTATGAGTTTATATACTGAATGGAGAAATTTAAGCGATAATCATGAAAATCAAGAAGCAGAGGTAAAATTCTGGGAAGAATATTTAAAAATTGAAGCTGGAATATACAATGAAATATTAAACAATAAAATGGATGTTGTTGAAGGTAAAGTAAGTGAATTGGCTGAAAAATTTGGAACTACTAATGAATTTTTCATGGGATTCATAGATGGAATCAGTGAAAGTCTAAAAGAAGATATAGTTCTAGAAGATGTAGAAGCTGATAAAGAGGTTTCTATAAAAATAGATTGGGAAAAATTATATAACAATATGGTGACTGTTGAAGCTCATTGGCTATATAATTTACAAGGTTGGGAAGAAATATTACCAGCAGAACAAAGAAAAGAAATAATAAAAGCGTACAAAAAATCTAAAACAGTAGTTAAAGAAGCAAAAATAGGAAGAAATGATTCATGCCCATGTGGAAGTGGTAAAAAATATAAGAAATGTTGTGGGAAGTAAGGTAGTCTTATGTTTATTTTAAGATTTGCAGACGATGATGACAATTTATCAGTTAAAGATTTTACATCTTTAACTGATTTAAAAAAATATATTAGTGAAAATGATATAGATAAAACATGGCATCAAATTGAAGAAGTTAAAAGAGTAATACCCAACTTAAAAGAGGAATAAGATTAAGTAATATAAAAAAGAATATTAAAAAATAGTTGTCAATAGTTGTCTATAAGGACAACTATTTCTATTTTTGGATATAAATATAAAATATACAGGGGGTATAAATATGAAATTTATTGATTTACATTGTGATACTATAGCAAAGCTAATGGAAAATGTAGAAACAAGTGAACTTAAGTCTAACAAGTATTCTGTTGATATAGACAGATTGAAAAAAGGGGATTCGTTAGCTCAAACATTTGCTCTTTTTGTTGATACCGAAGAAGTAAAGCATCCTTTTGATTATTGTATGAGCATGGCAAATAAATTTCATGAGGAAATGAAAAAAAATAGTGATGTAATAGCTTTAGCTACTAATTATGAAGAGATTATGAAAAATCAATCAGAAGGAAAACTTACTGCACTTTTATCTATTGAGGAGGGAGCAGTACTTGAAGGTAAGATAGAGAATTTAAAGAAATTTTACAATTTAGGGGTTAGAATGATGACAATAAGTTGGAATCATGTGAATGAATTAAGTTTTCCTCATAATAAAGTAGAGTATATAGAAAAAGGTCTCACTGATTTTGGAAGAGAAGTAGTACATAAAATGAATGAATTGGGAATGTTAGTGGATGTTTCACATATTTCAGATGGTGGATTTTATGAAATTGCTAAGATTTCTTCTAAACCAATAATTGCTACACATTCTAATTCAAGAGCAATGATGAATCATTCTAGAAATCTAACTGATGATATGATTAGAGTATTGGCAAATAAAGGTGGAGTTACAGGTATAAACTTTTTCCATTTGTTTTTAAGTGATAAAAGCGAAAGTAAGCTTGAAGATATGGTAAGACATATAAAACATATTGTAAATGTTGGAGGAATAGATGTTGTAGCTCTAGGCTCAGATTTTGATGGAATAGATTCAAAGGTTGAGATTGAGGATATATCTCAGATGGGTAAATTATATGAACCTCTAAAAAAAGAAGGGTTTAGTGAAGATGATATAGAAAAGATATACTATAAAAATGCTTTAAGAGTAATAAAAGAAGTATTATAAGAAATGTTTTTTTGACATTAGGAAACAAAGTTTTATATCGAACATAGTATAAACTAAGATAAAAATTTATTGGAGGTTTAACTATGAAGGTAGGAGACATTGTAGCTAGAAAGTCACATAACAAAGATATAGTATTTAAAATAGTCTCTTTTGGTGTAGATGAAAATAATGAAAAAATAGCTATACTAAAGGGAATTGCATTTAGAGTAATAGCAGATGCTTATATTGATGATTTAGAGTTAGTAAAAGCACCTGATATAAAAGATATATTAATAGATAAAAATGTAGAAAATTTATTATATAAGTCAGTAAGAAAAGCTAAAGAAAGACAGAAAAGAATGACAAGAGCAGTTCCAAAACTTCAATTAAATCCTAACACATATGGAATGCCTGGAAAAGTATTACAGATAGATGGAGATAAAGAATATTTAAAAATTTGTTTGGATGTATATGCTCAACTTGGAATACCTGCTGTAGGAGTAGCAGTTTCAGAACAAAATCAATATAAAGAAGTAAGAGCACTGCTAGAAAAATATAATCCGGATATACTAGTAATAACAGGTCATGATGCAATGACAATAAAAAGAGGCGATATAGAAGATATGAGTAACTATAGAAACTCTCTGAACTTTATGAAAACAGTAAAAGAAGCACGTAAATGGCAACCAAATTTGGATAATCTTGTTATATTTGCAGGAGCATGCCAATCAAATTATGAAAAAATAATAAGTGCAGGAGCAAATTATGCAAGTTCACCTGGAAGAATAATGATACATGCTTTAGACCCAGTTTTTGTAGTGGAGAAAATTGCTTGTTCAAGAATCGATGTAGTAGTGCCTATTGATGAGGTTATAGAGCAGACTATTACAGGTGTTAAGGGGATTGGTGGCTCTGAAACAAGAGGCAAATTTAGATGGGCAATGCCAAAAACAATATTGCATTAAAAAAAAATAGAATAATTATACTGTATATCTTTAAAAATAGTATTGACATTTTTGCAAAAAATATATAAAATAATTAGTTTAAACATTTGACAAAAATGTTTATATGTGATATTATGTAAACATATAAACGTTAAAGAAGGTGATATTGTGGCTACTGTTCAAACTCTAGATAAGATAAGAGTAAGCTTAGAGAGACATATAGGAAAGAAAATATTGTTGAAAGCTAATAAAGGAAGAAAGCAGATTATTACAAAAGAGGGTATACTAGAAAAAGTTTATCCAAGCGTGTTCGTTATAAAATTAGATGATGAAAGTAATGGATATCCTAGGGTATCTTATAGTTACTCAGATTTATTAACATCTAATGTAAAATTGCAAGTTTTTAGAGATCAAGATAAATTACAGATAAGTTAAAATTATACCTATTAAAAATAGGTGTAATTTTTTTTTTGCTCCTTAAATATAAATATAGTGTGATACTTTTATAATACTTAAGGAGGTAAACTATGGAATTAATTAAAGATGTAATCAAGATTGACAATAGAATAGACTTCGGGAAATTTCAAACATTTATTGAAGCGGAGGCGGTAGTACCAGACAAAAAATTAGATGTATATGAAATTGTAAAGACAGAAGGATACATATCACTTAAAAAAATTGAAATGGCAGATGGGAAGATACTTTGTAGAGGAAGTTTTAATTATAATGTAATTTATATTGCAGATGATAAAAATACTATTTCTAATGTAGATGGAAAAGTAGATATAAACGAAGTTATAGAGAAAGATAATGTTGTTCAAGATATGGAATACATGTTATTTTCAGAAGTAGAGCATATGGATTGTACTATAATGAATGAGAGAAAAATCAAAGTAGGAGCTCTTATGAATATAAGAGGAAGTTTATTTGAAAAGCAAAGATTAGATATAGTAAAAGATGTATCACAAGTAGAGGGGATACAGAAACATAGAAAAGAAATTTGTTTCCAAGATATAGTTGGAATAGAAAAAGCAGAAAGTTCTATAAGAGATACTATAACTATAAATACAGAAGAAATTCAGTCTATAATAAGTTTAAATCCATCTATTAGAGTAAAAGAAAGTAGAGTGACTGATAATAAGGTTATCATTGGTGGAGTATTGGAAATAAATCCATTAGCTTGTACATATGAGGGTGAACTTGTAGAGTTAGATAGAGTAGGTATTGAGTTTACTCAATTTGTAGAAGTGCCTGGAGTTAGTGATGGCATGATTGAAGAAGTCTTGTTGTCTATGTCAGACTTCAATCATATCTTCAAACAAAATAGTGAAAGTAATACAGGTCTTTTAGAAATAGATTGTATGGCTTCTTGTAAAGTAAAAGTTACAGATGAAGTGACAAGAGAGGTATTGCAAGATGCATATTCTCCTCAAAAAATAATAAAATTTGATCATAAGCCTATTCAATTAAACAAGACTCTAAGAAATAGCGAAGAGACATTTATGGTTAGAGAAGGCATAAGAAATGATAATGATGATATACAAATAAAAGATATTGTAAGCGTTTGTCCAACTATGTCTATAGAAAATAGTTATATTGAAGAAAATAAAAGTATTATACAAGGGATTATAAAAGTTGAGATTTTATTTGTTCCAGTTGAGGGTCTAAAATTAGTTTATAAAATTAGTGAAGAAATTCCATTTGAACATGATATAGAGATGGATAACTTAACTGATACAGCATCTGTGTTTAATACAGCATGTATTGATAAAATTGAAGTTGATTTAAATAGAGATCAAATAGATTTAGTTATAAAAATTAAGCGATTTACTGAGGCACTAGACAAGAAGGCAGAAAACTTTATAATCAAAGGTGAAGACCAAGGTGTATATGACTTGTCTAAAGCTCCTAGTATAATTGTATATATATGTAAAGAGGGCGATACTTTCTGGAATATCGCAAAAAAATACAATACAACAGAAAATGAAATTGCAGAGCTTAATGATATAAAACTGGATGAACCAATTAAGCCTGGCAAGTGTCTTATTTTAGAAAAAAAAGTCGTATTAGTAGATTAATATTAAAAAATTTAAAGTAATTAAGTATAATAGGGTATTATAATACCCTATTATTTTATTTTTTGTAGTATAATATTATTGTTAGTGATGCATTATTCTTTAAACAAGGAGGATAGAATGGATTTTATAAAACTAAAAAGTAAGGCAAAAATAAATTTATCCATTGATGTCTTAGGAAAAAGGCAAGATGGTTATCATTTTGTTGAAATGATAATGCAAACGATAGATTTATACGATATAGTAAAAGTAAAAGGATTAAATGAAGATGAAATAAAGGTAAAAAGCACTAGTTTAGATATTCCTTTAGATGAAGATAATATTGTTTATAAAGCCGCCAAAATACTTAAGAATAAATTTGATATAAAAAAAGGTGTAGAAATATTCATAGAAAAAAATATCCCTGTAGCAGCAGGAATGGCTGGAGGAAGTTCTAATGCAGCTGCGGTATTAGTAGGTCTAAATCAATTATGGAAGCTTGAATTATCTGAAGATGAATTAAAAGACATAGGATTTAATTTAGGAGCAGATGTTCCATTTTGTATATCAGGACAACCTGCTTTAGCTCAAGGAGTTGGAGAAGAGCTAACTAATATCAAAGGTTTGCCATGTGATATAAATATATTGATATGCAAACCAGATTTATTTGTTTCTACTAAGGAAGTTTATCAAGGTTTAGATTTGAATAATATTAAAAAAAGACCAAATAATAAATATTTGATAGAGTGTTTAAAGTCTGAAGACATAAAAGCTTTATCAGAAAATATGGTAAATGTTCTTGAAAATGTTACTATAAGTAAACATAAAGAAATAGATAATATAAAGCAAGTCATGATGAAAAATAATGCTTTAGGTTCTATGATGAGTGGAAGTGGTCCTACAGTTTTTGGACTATTTGAAAGTAAAGAAGATGCTCTAATTGGAAAAAAAGAATTATTAAAAAAATATAAACAGGTATATGTTGTTAATAGCAGTCAAAAAGGGGTTGAAATTTGTGGAGAATTTAACTAAACTGAACTTGGATAATTACAAGCCATTGAGAGATGTAGTTTTTGAGAATTTAAGAGAAGCAATCTTAGAAGGAAAATTAAAGCCTGGTCAAAGGCTAATGGAAGTACAACTAGCAGAACAATTAGGAGTAAGTAGAACTCCAGTAAGAGAGGCAATAAGAAAGCTTGAATTAGAAGGTTTAGTTGTTATGTTGCCTAGAAAAGGTGCTTATGTAGCAAATATGTCATTAAAAGATATTATGGATGTATTAGAAGTAAGAGCGAGTTTGGAAGGTTTAGCAGCATATCTTGCAGCTGAAAGAATCAGTGATGAAGATATCAAAAAACTTAAAGATATATCAGAAGACTTTAAAAAAAGCACTTTAGAATGTGATGTAGATTCATTATTAAGACTTGATGTAGAATTTCATGAATGTATATTTAAAGCAACAAACAATAAAAAATTAATCCAATTGATAAACTCACTATGGGAACAAGTATATAGGTTTAGAGTTACTTACATGTCTGATTATGACACATCGCACAATATCGTTGAAGAACATAGATATTTACTTGATGCTATAATTAAAGGAGATAGTGAATTATCTAAGCAATATGCTACTGAACATATAGAAAAAGCAGAACAGTTTATGATAGATAAAGCTATGATTAATAAAGACTTATAAAATATAAAGTAAAAAAAGCTATTTTAAAATGATTATAATCATTTTAAAATAGCTTTTTTTATTAATATTAAAAAATATTATGAATAAATTAAATTAAATTGGACATAATTGATGATATAAATTTATCTTAAGGGGGAATTTTCAGTGAGAAAAGTTAAGATTAGATTGGGATTATTAATATTAAGTTTTATATCAGTTATATCAATAATGACAATAGTAATAAATGGTGAAGTAAAAAAAGTCGATAATATATCAAAAGACTATAAAGATAAATTAATAAGATTTCATGTTATAGCAAATAGTAATACAGATGAAGACCAAGCACTTAAATTAAAAGTTAGAGATGAAGTGATAAAATATCTACAACCTAAGCTTCAAAATTCAAAAAGTATAGAAGAAAGTGAAGCGATTATAAAAAGAGAATATAGTAGTTTGGAAGAAATAAGTAAAAATATTATTCTTGAAAATGGATATAATTACAGTGTAAAGGTAGGTATACAATATAGTAATTTTCCTACTAAACAATATTCTAATATAGTTCTTCCAGCTGGTGAATATAAAGCTTTAAAAATTATCATTGGAAAAGGTGAAGGGAAAAATTGGTGGTGTGTCATGTTTCCTCCATTATGTTTTGTTGATGAATCTAATGGAGTGATAGATAAATCTACAGATGATAAGTTGAAAGAAGTATTAACAGATAAAGAATATAAGTTGATAAAACAAGATACACCAAAGAAAACAAGTAGAGTAAAAATCAAGTTTAAGGTACTTGAAGTAGTAAAAGATTTAGAGAAAAAGTTCTAAAAATAAGATTTTAAGGAGTGGTTTTAATCATGGACAGGTGGAGTAAACTGATGGCTATACTATTAGCTTTTACTTGTATATTTATGCCTATTGAAGAGGTGTTTGCATATGAACCAGCAGAGAAAGTTAATAAAATAAATAAAAAAGAAGAAAATATAGCAAAGAAGGAAGTCATAAATTTATCTAATGACGATTTGATGCTATTATCTAGGTTGGTTGCAGGAGAAGCTAGAGGAGAAAGCTATGAGGGACAGGTCGCTGTAGCAGCTGTAGTAATAAATAGGATATTGGACCCTAGATTTCCAGACACAATAGAAGAAGTCATATATCAAAAAAATGCGTTCTCAGTTGTGCTTGATGGTTCGATAAATATGGCACCAACAGATTCAGCATGTAAAGCAGCTCAAGATGCACTTTATGGAACTGACCCAACTAATAAAGCAGTATATTTCTGGAATCCAGAAATAGCCACTTGCAAATGGATAAATAGACTAAGTCCATATATGAGAATAGGAAATCATGTGTTTGCAAAATAAATATAAATTTTGAGTAGTGAAAGGAGTTGTCTTTTTCTAGAAATTATTTTCTAATTTGAGATAGCTCCTTTATTTTTTGTGTAAAATAAACTATAATAATCATTTAGGTAATAATATATTAACTATGAATATAAATATAAATTTTAGCGATAAATAAGTTGTTGTTAAACACAAAAATGTAAAGTAGGTGTTGTATAAAGATGAGTAATAAGCCAATAGGAGTTTTTGATTCAGGATTAGGTGGATTAACAGTTCTAAAAGAGATAATGAAAATATTACCAAATGAGGATATAATATACTTTGGAGATACTGCCAGAATACCATATGGTTCAAGATCTAAAGAAACCATAATTAAATATACTTTTCAAGCTATAAACTTTCTAAAGACTAAAGATGTAAAAGCTATAGTTATAGCATGTAATACTGCTACTGCAAGAAGTTTAAAAGAAGCCCAAGAAAAATATGATATACCTATAATTGGTGTTATAGAAGCAGGAGCTAGAACTGCTGTAAGTTCTACAAAAAACAAAATTGTAGGAATAATAGGAACTGAGGGAACTATAAGTTCAAAAGCATATAATTTAGAAATATCTAAAATAGATGAAAGCATAGAAATTGTTAACAAAGCATGCCCTTTATTTGTACCTATTGTTGAAGAAGGATGGGCAAATACAGAAGTAGCTAAATTAACAGCAAAGATATATTTACAAGAATTAAAAGAAAAGAATATAGACTCTTTGGTATTAGGATGTACTCATTACCCTATTTTGAAGAGAACAATAGGCGAAGAAGTTGGAGAACATATAAAACTGGTTAACCCAGCTAAAGAGACTGCTAAAGATTTAAAGACGATTTTAGAAATACAAAATATGATAAATAACAAAGAAGTTCATGGAGCATATCAATATTATGTATCAGACATACATGAAAAGTTTTCGGATATAGCAAGAGAATTCTTAAAGAAAAAGATTGATAAGATTCAAAAAGTAGAAATACAAAAATATTAGCGTATATGAAGAATCTATGGAGGGAAAATCGTTGAGTGTAAAAATAAGTATAAATACTAGACAATATGATGAAAAAGGAAATATGGACACCATAGAGATGACTACCTTTGGTAAAATTTTTTATAAAAATGATGGAATATATGTTATTTACAAAGAAAAAGAAGAAAATATAGAGATAACTAATACTATAAAGATACTTAAAGATAAAGTTAGTATCAAAAAATTTGGTGCTATTAACTCAACAATGTTGTTTAAGTGTGGAGAAAATAGCACTACAAAATATGTGACCCCACAAGGTACTTTATTAATTGATATTAATACAAGGGAATTGGATATAAATATACAAGAAGGGGAACACATAAAATTGAAAATAGACTATAATATAAAGATACAAGATTTATTTTTAGGTAGGAATAAAATAGATATATACATAGGTATTAAATAATAACTATAGCTATTTTCTAGAAATTTTATAAAGGTAGTGAAAAAACTACCTTTTATTTAATTTATTTGGTATTATTATATTTATATTAAACTTTAATTTCTTAAAATTGATACAAGGGTTTAGCGTTTTTTTATAGAAAGTATACTTAAAAGTGAATAAAACTAAGTGTAAGAGGGATAAATATGATATTTGATAAGGTACTAGGTACTATAAATAAACATAATTTAATACAAAAAGGCGATAAAATAGTTTTAGGTCTTTCTGGAGGGCCTGATTCGGTTTGTTTATTGCATGTACTAAATAGATTAAAACAAGATTTTAATATAGAAATATATGCAGCACATTTAAATCATCAGATAAGAGGGATAGAAGCTCAAAAAGATGCATTATATGTATCTAAACTTTGTGAGGAAATGGGAATTGTATTCTTTGTAAAGTCTATTAATGTACCAAAATATTGTGAAAATGAGGGAGTGTCATTAGAAGAAGGAGCAAGGAAATTAAGATATGAAATGTTTTTTGAAATTAAGGATAAGATTAAAGCTAATAAGATAGCCATAGGTCATAATCTTAATGACCAAGCTGAAACTGTTATGATGCGTATCATGAGAGGAACAGGTCTAACAGGTTTAAAAGGAATTGATTATATTAGAGATAATTGTATAATTAGACCAATATTAGATGTGGAAAGAAGTGATATAGAGGATTATTGTGAAGCTTATAATTTAAATCCTAGAATAGATAAAACAAATTTAGAGAATATATACACTAGAAATAAGATAAGGTTAGACCTTTTACCATATATGAAGGATAATTTTAATTCAAATGTAATAGAATCTATAGTGAGGATGAGCAATAGTTTAAAAATTGATAACGATTATATTGAGAAAGAGGCAGAGGCTAAATTTATAGAAGTTTCAAGTGTAAAAGAAAAGGGCTTTGTAGAGATAAATTTAGACGATTTTATTTGCTTACATGATGCTATCAAAGTTAGGGTTCTTAGAAATTCTATAAAACATATACTAGGAGATACTAATTTTGTTGACCAGAGACATATAGAGGATATAATGTCTTTAGAGGATAATTCAAAAGTAAATAAAATGTTAACTCTTCCAAGAAATATATTTGTTTATAGAAAAAAAGACAGTATAATATTAACCAATGAGGAAATTGTTAATGAGGAGATTGAATTTTATTACAATGTACCTAGTAATGGGTTTATTAAAATAAAAGAATCAAAACAAATTATTGAGACCCAAGTAATGAGTATAGATAGGTATAAGAGTATGAAATTAGACAATTCATCTAAAGGGTTTGATTTTAATAAGGTAAAAGGGGGTATAGTAATAAGGAGCAGAAGGCAAGGTGATAAGATAAAACTTGCTATGGGAAGTAAAAAAGTGAAGGATTTATTCATAGATTTAAAAATCCCAAGAGAAGAAAGATGCAAAATTCCTATAGTCGCAGATAGTGAAGGGATAATATGTGTTGGAGATTATAAAATCAGTGAGAATTATAAAATTGATGAGAACACAAAAGAAGTATTAAAAATTAATTTTAACAAATTATAGAGCAAAGCAATGTATGAAAGGAGGGCTTCTATATTGAATAAGTTGCTAAAAGGGGCAGGTTTTTATCTACTTGTTTTTATAATTATAGTGGGTATAGTTCAATTCTCAGGTAAGCCTACAGAAAAAATAAAAGATTTAAAATTCTCTGAAGTATATAGAGAATTAACCGATGAGAATATATCAAGATTATACTTTGTAAATCAAACTTCAGTAGAAGGTACTATAAAAGATACAAATACAAAGTTTAAGTCATATGTTCCAACAGAAGTAATGGGAAATAAACTTGCAGATGAGGTGTTAGACCAAGCCAAAGCTGGGAAACTAACTTTTGGTGGTGAAGCTAAGCCATCTACACCTTGGTTTGTCGAAATGTTGCCTACATTACTGTTAATATTCTTTATGGTAATTCTTTGGTTCGTATTTATGAATCAGTCTCAAGGTGGAGGCGGAAAGGTTATGAGCTTTGGTAAATCAAAGGCTAAGGTTCATAAAGATGATGAAAAAACTAGAGTTACATTTAAGGATGTGGCTGGATTAGATGAAGAAAAAGAAGATTTACAGGAAGTAGTAGACTTCTTAAAGAATCCTAAGAAATATATTGAATTGGGTGCAAGAATACCAAAAGGTATGCTTATGGTAGGTCCTCCTGGAACTGGTAAAACATATCTATCTAGGGCTGTCGCAGGGGAAGCAGGAGTTCCATTCTTTAGTATAAGTGGTTCTGATTTCGTTGAGATGTTTGTTGGGGTTGGTGCTTCGAGAGTAAGAGATTTATTTGAACAAGCTAAGAAAAGTGCTCCAGCCATAATATTTATAGACGAGATTGATGCAGTTGGTAGAAAAAGAGGTGCAGGTCTTGGTGGAGGTCATGATGAAAGAGAGCAGACTCTTAATCAGCTTCTAGTTGAAATGGATGGATTTGGAGTAAACCAAGGTATAATAATCATGGCTGCTACAAATAGACCAGATATACTTGACCCAGCATTACTTAGACCAGGAAGATTTGACAGACAAGTTGTTGTTGGTACACCAGATGTAAAAGGAAGAGAGGCTATATTTAAAGTTCATTCAAGAAATAAGCCACTAAGTGATGATGTTAAAATGGATGTATTAGCTAGGAGAACACCAGGATTTACTCCTGCAGATATAGAGAACTTAATGAATGAAGCTGCAATATTGACAGCTAGAAAAAGAGAAAAGAAAATTAAGATGGAAACTATAGAAGAAGCTATAACTAAGGTTATAGCAGGTGTGGCTAAAAAATCAAAAGTAATAAGTGAAAAAGAAAGAAGACTTACAGCATATCATGAAGGTGGGCATGCAGTTTGTGCTCATGTACTTGAGGAGGTAAGTCCTGTTCATCAAGTTACAATAGTACCAAGAGGAAGAGCTGGAGGATTTACAATGCAGCTTCCTGTTGAAGATAAATTCTATGCTACAAAAAATGAAATGAAAGAAAATATTGTAGTTTTACTTGGAGGTAGAGTAGCAGAAGAGTTAGTACTTAAAGATGTATCTACAGGTGCTTCAAATGACTTAGAAAGAGTTACAGCTACTGCAAGAAGTATGGTAACAAAATATGGGATGAGTTCTAAGCTTGGTCCAATGTCATTTGATAGTGATGATGAAGTGTTCTTAGGTAATAGTTTTTCAAGTAAGAGAAATTATTCTGAAGAAGTTGCCTTTGAGATAGACCAAGAAACAAAACGTATAGTTGATGGTGCATACGATAAGACAAGAAGTATACTACAAGAAAATATGGATAGATTAGAGTATGTGGCACAAGCCTTACTTATATATGAAACTTTAGATGCAGAACAATTTGTAAAAGCGTTCAATAAAGAATTACCACTAAATGATATTGAAAATGCAATTACAGAGGAAAATTCGCCTAAAGAAGTTGAAGAACAACTAACTATAAAATTAGAAAAAGATGAAGAAAGAAACAATGTTATTGATATAAATAAAAATTTAGATAATAAATCTGATGAAGATAAATAATTTTAAAATATTGGTCATTTTAAGATTATTATCTGTTATGGATTAAATACTAAAACTGAAAGTATAATATTAAATTACTGAGCAGAGTATATTTGCAGGTGTTAATTTGATTGATACTTTCAGTTTTTTTATTATTTTACAAAGGTTTAAGTAAAATATCTACATAAAATATAAATTTGATTATGATAACATATTGAAAAGGAAATTTAAAATTAATAGTATTAAAAGTCTATGAATAATGTATAATTATTTATTAGAAGAAAATAAGTCATGAAATCATGTCATATTAGAGGTGAAATATGCGAGATAAGATAATAGAAATTATATTAAATAATAAATCTGAATTTATTTCAGGGGAAGAATTATCAAAACAATTAGGAGTATCACGTGCAGCTATATGGAAACATATGAAGGTTCTAAAAGAAGAAGGATATAATATAGAGTCTGTAAATAAGAAAGGATATAGATTATCAGAAAACCCAACTGATTTATTAAGTCCCCAGAATATTTACTATAAATTAAATACAGAGTTTATTGGAAAGAATGTCATACATCTTGAAACTATAGATTCAACTAATGAATATGCAAAAAGAATAGCTACAAATAATATAGATGGAACTGTGATTTTAAGTGAACATCAGGATATGGGAAAAGGTCGATTGGGAAGAAACTGGGATTCTAAACCTCATGAAGGAGTCTGGATGAGCATTATTTTGAAACCAGATATGGAACCATTTAAAGCACCATTTATAACTTTAATAGCAGGGGCAAGTGTAACAAAGGCTTTAAATAATTTAGGAGCAAATACTCTAATAAAATGGCCAAATGATGTTATTTTAAATGGTAAAAAAATATGTGGTATATTAACAGAGTTATCTGCTGAGATTGAAAGAACAAACTATGTTGTTCTTGGAATTGGAATAAACGTTAAGACAATGGATTTTGAACCAGAAATAGCTGAGAAAGCTACATCACTATATAAAGAAGGATATAAATTATCTAGAGTAGATATTGTTAGAAATGTATTGACTGAATTTGAAAAATTGTATTTAGATTATATTGTAAATAACTCTAGAGAAAAAACTTTAAAAATGTGTAGAGATTATTCTGCAATTATAGATAAAAATATATATGTATTAAAAGGTAATGATAAGGAATTAGTGAAATGTATGGACATAAATGAGGATGGAAATTTGTTAGTTCAAAGCAGTGATGGAAATGTAAAAGAAATCATTTCAGGTGAAGTTTCTATAAGAGGAGAGAAGGGATATGTATAATAGTATTTTGGATGTAGAAGGTCTAAAGGTTGGGCAAGTGGAGGATAGAGATGGTCTTACTGGATGTACAGTAGTAATATGTGAAGAAGGAGCTACTTGTGGTGTTGATGTAAGAGGTTCTGCTCCAGGGACTAGAGAAACCGATTTATTGGACCCTGTGAATATGGTTCAAAAAGTTCATGCAGTAGTTTTGGCTGGTGGTTCTGCATATGGTCTTGAATCTACTTGTGGTGTAAGTAGATACTTAGAGGAAAAAGGAATTGGATTTGATGTAGGTGTAGGAAAAGTACCTATAGTTGTTGGAGCAGTGTTATTTGATTTGGGAGCAGGAGATTTTAAGTGTAGACCAGATTTACAAATGGGTTATAGAGCTTGTGAAGTCGCAAGCAAGGATATTTTAAATCAAGGAAATTATGGAGCAGGATGTGGAGCCACTGTTGGAAAGATAAGAGG
This sequence comes from Clostridioides sp. GD02404, assembly GCF_045898275.1. Lineage (NCBI taxonomy): Bacteria > Bacillati > Bacillota > Clostridia > Peptostreptococcales > Peptostreptococcaceae > Clostridioides > Clostridioides sp. GD02404. Next base: position 6,064 of record NZ_JBJOCA010000027.1, on the reverse strand, counting down.
CCAAGAGTATGCCATGAAAGGTGGTATAGGTAGTTATTCCATAAAATTGGATAATGGTCTAATTGTATCTGCATTGGTTGCTGTAAATGCTCTTGGAGATGTTTATGAAAATAGTAAGGTTATAGCAGGGGCTTTAAATGATAAAAAAACAGAGACTATTGATACATATAAGCTAATGAAACAAGGTGAAAGTAAAGGTGGATTTAGTATAGATAATACTACAATTGGAGTAATTGCAACAAATGCTAAGTTAACTAAAGCTGAATGTAAAAAGATATCTCAAATGGGGCATGATGGTTATGCAAAAGCCATTTTTCCTATTCACACACCTCATGATGGAGATACAATATTCACAATATCAACAGGAAAAATAGAAACAGATATAACATTATTAGGTTCATTAGCTGTAGAAGCAGTAGAAAAAAGTATAATAAATGCGGTGAAAAAAGCAGATAGTGTAAAAAATATAATAGCGTATAAAGATATAGTAAAAAAACGAGAAATATGATGAAATTAGCATATTTTTCTTGTCAAATTGTTGACAATAGTAATTCGTCTTGATAAAATTATTCTTGTTAGAGCGGGCATCCTAGAATGGTAGCCTGACTCAGAAATATAAGAAAAAAGACCGAAAAACAAAAAAATTAAGTAGTCCGGCATCGTTATGAGCTGGAACGGAGGTGTATTTTTTATGATGAACACAAGTGCATCAGTAAGAAAAGTAAATGTAAGAAAAATGACTATAATAGGAGTACTATCAGCTATTTCTATTATGCTATCTATGACTCCATTGGGATTTATTCCAGTTGGACCTACAAAAGCAACTATAATGCATATACCAGTTATTATTGGGGCTATTATAGAGGGGCCAATAGTTGGGGGTGCAATAGGGTTTATATTTGGAGTATCAAGTCTCTTAAATGCTATAATAAATCCAACCATAACATCCTTTGTTTTTATAAATCCGTTAGTTTCAATATTACCAAGAGTTATGATAGGTATATTGGCTTATTATGTATATCAATTAATAATTAAGGCTACAAATAAGGTATACATATCAGGTTTAATTACAGGAGCGATAGGTTCCTTGTTAAATACAGCTGGAGTTTTAGGAATGATATATGTCTTATATGCTGACAAATATCTTCATGCAATGGGTCAAAGTGGTTCAGCAGGAAAAGTAATAATGGCTCTTGCCGCAGCAAATGGAGTACCAGAAGCAATAGTAGGAGCTTTAGTAGTAGCTGCCGTTGCCACTGTACTTAAGAAAAGCAAAAAATAGAAAGAAGGTTAATGACATATGCTTCTAGTATTTGATGTTGGAAATACTAATATGGTTTTAGGTATATATAAAGGTGATAAATTAGTTAATTATTGGAGAATTAAAACAGATAGAGAAAAAACATCTGATGAATATGGAATCCTAATAAGTAGCCTATTTGAGTATGATAATGTGGATATAAATTCTATTAATGATGTGATAATATCATCTGTAGTACCAAATGTTATGCATTCTCTTGAAAACTTTTGTATAAAATACTGTAAAAAACATCCATTAATAGTAGGTCCAGGCATAAAAACAGGTCTAAATATAAAATATGATAATCCAAAGCAAGTCGGAGCAGACAGAATAGTTAATGCTGTAGCAGGAATAGAAAAGTATGGAGCACCAAGTATACTTGTTGACTTTGGAACAGCAACTACGTTTTGCGCTATCTCTGAAAAAGGTGAATATCTAGGTGGAACAATAGCGCCAGGAATAAAAATATCTAGTGAGGCATTATTTCAAAGTGCGTCTAAATTACCTAGAGTAGAATTAACTAAACCAGGTATGACTATTTGTAAGAGTACTGTATCAGCTATGCAATCTGGAATAATTTATGGATATGTTGGTTTAGTGGATAAAATAATAAGCATGATGAAGAAAGAATTAAATTGTGATGATGTTAAAGTTATAGCTACAGGTGGATTAGCTAAACTGATTGCTTCAGAGACAAAAAGTATAGATTATGTAGATGGTTTTTTAACACTAGAAGGATTAAGAATAATATATGAAAAAAACCAAGAATAATTAATATACAGGGAATTGGGTTATATATCCAATTCCCTTTTTATGATAGTTTCATAGCTTTATGTGGTATATTATAATGAGGAAATATGAACTTTAAAATCAAATCGTAAAATAAAGGAAAAAAATAGGAGAAAAGCAATGAAAATAGGAAATTTAGAATTGAAAAATAAAGTTTTTCTATCACCTATGGCAGGAGTAACAGACCTACCATTTAGATTAATTTGTAAAGAACAAGGTTGTGGACTTTTATATACAGAAATGATAAATGGTAAGGCACTTTGCTATGATGATGAAAATACTAAAAAAATGCTTAAGATAGAAGAGGAAGAACATCCAGTAGCTGTTCAGATATTTGGTTCAGAGCCAGATTTTATGGGAAGAGCAGCAGAGATAATGAATGATTATTCAAATGAGATTCTCGATATAAATATGGGATGTCCAGCTCCAAAAGTAGTTAAAAATGGAGATGGGTCAGCACTTATGAAAAATCCTAAGCTCGCTGAGAAGGTATTAAAGGCAGTGGTGAAGAATTCAAAAAAGCCAGTAACTTTAAAGATAAGGAAAGGGTGGGATGATAATAGTGTAAATGCTATTGAAATAGCAAAGATAGCAGAGGCTTGTGGAATAAGTGCTCTAGCGATACATGGAAGGACTAGAGAACAGTTTTATACAGGTAAAGCAGATTGGAATATAATCGCAGAAATTAAGAAAAATTTAAACATACCTGTTATAGGAAATGGTGATGTATTTACAATAGAAGATTCAATAAATATGTTAGACAAAACTGGTTGTGATGCTATAATGATAGGTAGGGGTGCTCAAGGTAACCCATGGATATTCAAAAGAATAAATCATTATATGAATACAGGTGAGATTTTGCCAGAGCCAACTCTTAACGAAAAAATAAGTACTGCCATTAAGCATTTAAAACTTGCAGTAGAAGAGCATGGAGAGTATGTAGCTGTAAGAGAAATGAGGAAACACATCGCTTGGTATTTAAAAGGACTTAGGAATTCTGCGAGATTAAGGGATGAAATTAACAAAATAGAAGACTATCAAGAAGTTGTGTCGAAATTGGAGTACTATATGGAAGACTCCTTGACATAAAAATAATAGTGACTTATAATATAGCGCATAAATTAAAAAAAGATTATAAAATTTTTAAAATATAATTAGGAAAATTCCTAAGAAATCTGTGAAGGAGTTGTATTTATAATGGAAGAAAATAAAGAGTTTTTATTGACACAAGAGGGATATGATAAATTAGAAGAAGAATTAGAAAACTTAAAGGTTGTAAAGAGAAAAGAAGTTGCAGAGAGAATCAAGGTTGCTATATCTTTTGGTGATTTATCTGAAAATGCTGAGTATGATGAAGCTAAAAAGGAACAAGCACAAGTTGAAGAAAGAATTCTAAAATTAGAAAATATGGTTAGGAAAGCTGTTATCATAGATGAAAGCAAAATAGACCTTAATGTTGTCACAATAGGATCAATAGTTAAAGTTAAGGATTTAGAATTTGATGAAGATGTTGAATATACTATAGTTGGTTCGACAGAAGCAGACCCATATGATGGTAAAATATCAAACGAGTCTCCTGTAGGAAAAGCACTTTTAGGTAGAGCTGTAAAAGAGATTGTAGAAGTGCAAGTTCCTGATGGAGTTGCTAAGTTTGAAATATTAGAAATAAGAAGATAATCTGGAGGAAAAAAATGAAAAATAATCAACAAAGCAATGAAGAAGCACAAATTCAGGAAGACCTTAGTGAAGTACTTCAAGTAAGAAGAGATAAACTAAAAAAATTACAAGAATCAGATAGAGACCCTTTTAAAGAAAGTAGATATGATAGAACTCATTATTCTACTGAGATAAAAGATAACTTTGATTCTCTTGAAGGTAAAACTACAAAAATAGCAGGACGTATAATGAGTAAGAGAATACAAGGTAAGGCTGGTTTTATAGATATTCAAGACCAAGAAGGAAGAATTCAATCTTATGTAAGATTAGATGCTATAGGGGAAGAAGAGTATAGTGTATTTTCAACATATGATATTGGAGATATAGTTGGAATTGAAGGGGAAATATTTAAAACTAAAAAGGGTGAGATATCTGTAAAGGCTAAATCTGTAGTATTACTATGTAAATCTTTACAAGTACTACCAGAAAAATATCATGGATTAAAAGACCAAGAATTAAGATATAGACAAAGATATGTTGACTTAATAGTAAATCCAGAAGTAAAAAATGCTTTTTTAACTAGAACAAAAGCGTTAAAAGCATTGAGAACATACTTAGATGATAGAGGATTTTTAGAGGTTGAGACTCCAATATTAAATACTATAGCAGGTGGAGCAAATGCTAGACCATTTATAACTAACCATAATACTTTACATATACCAATGTATTTAAGAATAGCTAATGAATTATACTTAAAGAGACTTATTGTTGGTGGATTTGATAAAGTTTATGAAATGGGAAGAATGTTTAGAAATGAAGGTATGGATTTAAAACACAATCCTGAATATACTGCAATAGAACTATATCAAGCATATGCTGATTATACTGATATGATGGAAATAACAGAAAATGTTATCGCACATATGGCAGAAGTTGCTACAGGAAGTATGATAATTAACTATCAAGGAACAGAAATAAACTTTACACCTCCTTGGAAAAGAATGAGCATGGAAGAGTGTGTTAAAGAGTATTCTGGGGTAGATTTTTCTACTATAGATACAGACGAAGAAGCGTTAGAAGTTGCTAAAGAAAAAGGTATAGAAATAAAACCTGGAATGAGAAGAGGGGAAGTAATAAATGCTTTCTTTGAAGAGTTTGGAGAAGATAAGTTAATCCAACCAACATTTATAACTCATCATCCAGTTGAAGTATCTCCATTATCTAAAAGAAATAATGAAGACCCAAGAAGAACTGATAGATTTGAAGCATTTGCTAATAAATGGGAATTAGCTAATGCGTTTTCTGAACTTAATGACCCAATTGACCAAAAAGGAAGATTCATGGACCAATTGAGAAAAAGAGAATTAGGTGATGATGAAGCCTTTGAAATGGATGAAGACTTCTTAAAAGCATTAGAGGTAGGTTTACCTCCTACAGGAGGATTAGGAATCGGTATAGATAGAGTAATTATGTTATTAACTAACTCCCCATCTATAAGAGATGTATTATTATTCCCTACTATGAAACCTATTGATAATAATCCAAATAAAGAAGAAGAGAACTAAAAAATATAAGCATTCTACTAAGTTTTAAATTAAGTATAGCTGTTAAATTAGCAATAAATAGCTTTATTTTATTTAAAGTGTCACTGTAGAATGCTTTTTATATGTGACAAATTACTTTTTAGATATTTAATTTATAAATTACCAACAAACATTAAAAAATGATATTAATTTTTGTTGATTGAGACTTTATATTTAGAAAATATGATTGAAAGTAATTTATTATGAAAATATTTAGAATAATTTTTGAGAAGGTAAAAGGAATATTTTCTGAGAATACTATATATAAAAAATTATTGGGGGAATGTCTGATGTTTCAAGTAATTGATTTTTTATGTTTATTCTGTGTTGGATTTTTAGTTCTTGATGTTATGGTATATTTTTGTAAAGATGCAATGGATATCTTTGAAAGTACAACTAAGGTTAATAAAGTTAAGAGCATAAATGTTTGGGCAGATAGAGTCAGAGCTAATTCATATTCTTATGAAAATAAAATTGCAAAATAGGTAAAACTATATATGCAGGTATTGCTTGTAATATCAAGGGTTATATCTATTAGTTTTAATTAAATTTATTAAAAAAAACAAAGAGTTATAACCTTTTTAGAAATAAAAAATAAAAAAATATTGAAAAAGTGTTGACGAAATATTTTTAAGATGATATAGTATTACTTGTCCTTAAGAAAAGGGCAAACATGAAAAATGAACTTTGAAAATTAAACAGTAGGTTAATTTATAAAACAAGAAACAAACTATAA